>CAZCVH010000085.1:0-6040 GCA_964502115.1 uncultured Geminicoccaceae bacterium | reverse complement strand
CCGTCGCGGTCGAGCTGGTAGCGGCCCGAGAGGTCGGGCTGCCCCTCGACGGTGACGCGCACACGTTCGCCCGGGCGCAGCGCGTCGGCATGCGTCGCATCCGCCCCGGCGGTGCGCTGGGATTCGCCGGCCGAGACCGTGCATCCCCCCAGCGCCGCGGCGATGGCGAGCCCGGTCAATTTACGGCGCACGTCGTCACTCACACGTCAGTACCGGCCGGTCAGGGTCAAGAACACTCGGTTGCGGTCGAACTCGCGATCGTCATCCGTGGACGTCCGCTGCCGATACTCGTAGCTCGCCGAGATGGTGGCGAAACGGTTGATGAGGTACGAGGTCGAAACGCCCGCGGCGATGTCGTCGTCGGTGCGGTCGCCGTCGCCACGGTCATCACGGATATAGCGGACGTTGCCGCCGAGTTCCACCTGTCGTGTCAGGTCGTAGCTCAAGTCCAGGCCGACGCGCGTGACCAGGGAGCTGCCGCCGGCGTCGTCGGCCGTGGCGGGCTCGAAGCCTTGCGAGCCGCTGAAGTTGACCGTCGTCCGCGGCGTCACGATCCAGTCGAGATCGCCGTCGAACGAGAAGCCGAGCTCGTCGTCCTCGTCCGCGGCGTCGGCGAAGCGCTGCTCGACGCCGAGCGAGAACTCGCCGCTGAGGAGACGGTCGAAATCCACCTCGGTGCCGACGCGCAGCGACAGCGTTTCGAAATCCTGGCTCTCACCTTCGTCCACACCGGTGAGGAAGCCCAACTCGGTCGTCGCGATCTGTTCCGCCTCGTCGAAGCGGGTCAGCGAATAACCGAGGTTGACGAAGAGGCTGTAGTCGCGATCGACCTCGTAGCCGACGCGCAGGTCGATCGGTACGGTGAAGCGGTCACGATCCGCGTTGAGGTCGGCGGTCTCGCCGGTATCGATCACGATCACGTCGCCGTCGGGAGTGACCGCCACGTCCCGGATCCGGGCATCGAGCTCCTCGAAACTCCGCCGCCGCACCCCGACGCTGGCGCGGGCGAAGGTTCGCTGCCAGTCCTTTGCGGCCGTGATGTTGCCGGTAAAGGAGTTGATGTCACTGGTCGCCGTCGCCGTGTCCGCCGTGAGGACGCGGTCGGGATCGGCCTGGTCCTCTTGGGTCTGGGCGAAGCCGAACGACGCCGTGACGTCGAAGGTCCGCGTCACGTCCCAGCGGCCCGCGGCGTCGACGCTGAAATCGTTGAAATCCTGATCGGTCAGATCGGCGTACCGCCCGATCTGCGCGCCCGCGGTGACGGCGAAGGCGTGGCGCTGGGTGTTGGCCTCGAACGTGACCTCCGGCGCGACCACGGCCAGCACGTCGCTCTCGAGCCGGTCGTCGTCGTCGGGAACCGCGAAGACGTTGTCGCTGTAGATGCCGCTGACGCTCAGCGAGGGAAAGATGTTCCACCGTTCCGTCCGAATGCCGAGCTGTTCGAACCCGCCCACAGGTTGAGCTGCCGCGGGCGCCAGCGGCAGCCCCACCAAGCCTGCAACCACCGCCACCCCGCACGCGTTACCGCCGCGCTTACGCTCCGTCATCCCCGAACCCCAGAAGACGATTGTCCTCAGATCATTCCTAGGCTTCGTTAACCCAAGACCTGCGCGCTGCCCAAGGCAAATCGCGCCGAGGCCGCGCCGTCGTCGCTCGGAGTGACATTTTTGCGCCACTGGCTGTCCAAATTCGGCAACAGCCCGCCGAGGCCCCGGGTCGCCGGCCACGCCCCGCGGCTGCCGCCGGGCGAGCGCCTCTACGCCGTCGGCGACCTTCACGGCCGGCTCGACCTGTTGCGCGAGATTGACGACCGCATCGCGCGCGACCTCGAGAGGTTCCCGCCCACCGGGCCGCTGCGGCGGGTCTATCTGGGCGATTACGTCGACCGCGGTCCGGACAGCCGCGGCGTCATCGAGCAGCTCTGCGGCGCACGGCGGCGCGCCGACGCGCCGATCTGCCTGATGGGCAACCACGATTGGTGGTTCCGGGAGTTCCTCGAGGGTTGCGACGTCGCCGCCGCCTGGTTGGCTTCGGGCGGCGACGCCACGCTGGCGAGCTACGGCGTCCCCGACCTGCCGGGCTTCGACGACGACGCCGGCTGGGCCCGCCTGCGCGGCCGCCTGCGCCGGCGCGTGCCCGCCGAGCACCGGCGCTTTTTGAACGGCCTCGAGCAGATGACGTGCCACGGCGACTACGTCTTCGCCCACGCCGGCATCCGTCCCGGCCTGCCGCTGGCCCAACAGGACGGCCGCGACCTGCTGTTCATCCGCGAGCCCTTCCTCTCCGACCGCCGCGATCTCGGCGCCGTCGTGGTTCACGGCCACACCGTCGTCGGCGAACCGGACATCCGTGGCAACCGCATCGGGATCGACACCGGCGCCTATTGGACCGGACGCTTGACGGCACTCGTGTTGGAGGAGGACACGCAGCGGTTTCTCACCACCGGCTCTTGAGCGGTGGACGGCGCGCTGCGCGGAAGGACGAACAACGACGATGCCCCGCTCGATGACGCTGCGCCGCCTCGCCGCCGGCGCCCTCGTCGCCGCGACCTGCAGTCTCGCCGCCTGCGGCGATCGCGGCCGCGATCCCCTCACCCGCGCCGCCGCCGACCTCCGCACCGCGACGCCCGTGCCCTACACCGTCGCCGTCGAGGGTGTCGGCGACGCCGAACTGGCGTCGTTCCTGCGCTCGGTCAGCGCCACCGCCGCGGCCGCCGACGAGCCCGCGCCGTCGCGGCTGGCGCTCCGGCGGCGCGTGCTCGACGACGAGAACCGCCTCCAGCGGGCCCTCGGTGGCGAGGGGTACCACGACGCGCATGTCGACGGCACCGTCGCCGACGCCGAGGACGGGGCGGCCGCGGTCACCTTCACCGTCACCCTCGGAGCCCGCTACCGGCTGGCCGCGGTCGACATCCGCGTGCTCGGCGACCCTCCGGGATACGAGCCACCCACCGCCGCCGAGCTCGGCCTCGGGCTCGGCGAGCCGGCGGTGGCTGAGCGCATCCTCGCCGCCGAAACCCGGCTGCGGACGCGGGCGCGCCGGGCCGGACGGGCCTACGCCGAGCTCGGCGAGCGGCGCGCGGTGATCGACCGCGAGGCCAAAACGCTGGAGGCCACCCTGGCCATCCGGCCGGGTCCGGTCGTGGAGCTCGGCGAGATCGCCTACACCGGTGTCGACGGCATCGACGAGGCGTTTTTGCGGTCGCGGCTGACCTTCGAGCCCGGCACCCGCTACGCTCCCGAACGGATCCGGGAGACCCGCCGCGAGCTGGTCGATACCGGCCTGTTCCGGGCGGTGCAGGTCGAGCTGCCCGACGCCCCGCCGGCCGACGGCGTCGCTCCGGTCACCATCGCCACCGAGCAGCGCCTTCACCGCACGGTCAGCGGCGGCGTGCGGTTCGAGACCGACGGCGGGCCCGGCTTCAACGCCGGCTGGGAGCACCGCAACATCTTCGGCGGCGCCGAACGCTTCCAGGTCGACCTCGACGCCGACCTCTTGGAGCAATCGCTCGGCGCCAACTTGCGCACCCCCGACTTCTTCGGCCGCTCGCGCTCGCTGCTGGTGCGAGGCCAACTGTTGCGCCAGACCACCGACGCCTTCGACAGCCTGGTGGTGGAGGCCGGGGCCGGCGTCGAGCAACGCTTCTCCGACGAGCTCACCGGCACGCTCGGCCTCGGCCTCGAGCTCAGCGACATCACCGAGGGCGGCACCACCGAGAATTTCGGCCTGGTCTTCGTGCCCGCCACGCTCCGCTTCGACAACACCGACTCGCTGCTGGACCCGGAAGGCGGCGTGCGCGCCACCGCGGAGTACAGTCCGTTTTGGGACCTCGTCACGCCGGGCCTGTTCTTCCAGCGCGTACTGCTCGGCGGCTCGACCTATTTCAAGCTCGCCGACAGTCCGCGCGTGATCTTCGCGGTCCGGGGGCGCCTCGGCAGCCTCACCGGGGCTGCGCGCGACTCCATTCCGGCCAATCGCCGCTTCTTCGCCGGCGGTGGCGGCTCGGTCCGGGGCGTGCCGTTCCAGGCGGCGTCGCCGCTGGACGACGACGACGATCCGATCGGCGGCCGCTCGCTGCTCGAAGCCGCGGTCGAATTGCGCTACAACATCACCGACACCATCGGCGTCGTCGGCTTCGTCGATGCGGGCCGCGCCTTCGAAGCCAGCGTTCCCGATTTCGACGAACCGCTCATCGTCGGCGCCGGCCTGGGGGCGAGATACATCACCCCGGTCGGGCCGCTGCGCCTCGACGTGGCCGTACCGGTCGACCGCCGCGACGTGGACGACGCCTTTCAGGTCTACGTCAGCCTCGGCCAGGCTTTTTGAGCGGCCCTCGTCGGAGATCTCGCCCCCTTGCTGCTGCGCCTTTTCACCCTGCTCGCCGGTCTCCTGCTCGTGCCGCTGGCGCTCGCGGCGCTCGTGCTCGCGCTCCTGCAGAGCGAGGGCGCGCGCGCCTGGGCGGAGGCCGCGGTCGACCGCTGGGTGCCGGGGGTGCGGCTCGTCGGGCTCGGCGCCGGCCTGCCCGCCCGGCTCGACCTGGCGCGCGTCGACCTCGCCGACGACGCCGGGATCTGGCTCACCGTCGAGGACATCGACGTCCGCTGGTCGCCGCTGGCCCTGCTCGGGGGGCGGGTCGAGGTCGAGCGGATCGCCGCGAGCCGGCTCGCTCTCGCGCGCACGCCCACGAGCGCGCCCTCCCCCGAGGAGACGCAGGCCGCACCAGAGCCCGGCGAGCCCTTCCGCCTGCCCGACTCGATCCTGCCGGTACGGGTCGAGACTCTCGCGGTCGACCGCATCGAGCTCGGCGCGCCCGTCCTCGGCGAAGCCGCGGTGTTCGACCTCGCCGGCCGGCTCGACGCGGCGAGCGGCACCACCGCCGCGCTCGATCTGCGCCTCTCCCGGCTCGACCGAGAGGGCCTCGAGGCGAACATCGACGCCGCGCTCGACCTTGCCGGACGGCGCTTGGACCTGCGGCTCGCCGCCGACGAACGCTCGGGGCTGTTGACCGCGCTCACCGGCGAACCCGAGCTCGCGCCGTTCACGTTGGAGCTCGCCGGCGCCGGTCCGCTCGCCGACTGGCCCGGCACGCTCGAGGTCGCGGCCGGCGCGCTCGCCACGCTCGACGCCGATCTCGGCCTCTCCCTCGACGCTGCCCCGCGCCTCGCGCTCGACGGCCGGATCCGGCCCGGTCCCCGACTTACGGCCACCCCCTACGCCCCGCTCGTCGCCGACGGCGTCGAGCTCGCGCTCACCGTCGCGCGCCCCGGCACCGATCTCGTCGTCGAGCGGCTGCGCGTCGCCACCGAAGCCCTCGCCGTCGCCGGCGACGCCGCGCTGCGCGGCGACAGGGCGACGATCGACCTCGACGTCGACGCGCCCGATCTCGCCGCCTTCGCGCCGCTCACCGAAACCGAGATCGCCGGCCGCGCGCGGGTGATGGTCGCGCTCGACGGCGCGCTGCCGCTGCCGCCGGGGACGGTGCGGCTCGTCGCCGACGAGCTGCAGGCGGGTGGCATCCGCGTCGCCGCCGTCGATCAACGCGTCCAACTGCGGCCCGGCGGCGGCCGCGCCGTGGCCTTCGACGCCACCGGCGAGGTCGCCGGCATCGAGATCCCGGCCGGCGATGCGACCTTCGAAGAGGACGTCGGCCTCGCCGCCGCGGGATCGCTGACGCCGGGTGGCCCGTTCGCGCTCGACCGCCTGGCGGTGGATGGCCGCAGCTTCGGCCTCGACGCCGAGGCCACGGGCGATCTGGGCGACGGCACGCTCGATCTCACCATCCGGCTGGGCGCGCTCGATCTCGCCGCCTTTCGCCCGTTTTCACCGGCGATGCCCTCCGGCGCGTTCGAACTCGCCCTCACCGCCGCCCTCGACGACGGCTTCGCCTCCGGCAGCGTGACCCTCGACGGCGGCGGCCGTGACCTCGCCGAGCTGCCGCCGGCGGCGCAGGCGCTCGTCGGCGCCGCGCCGACACTCGACGCCGTGGTCCGGCTCGACGGCGCCGACGCGCCGCTGGCGCTCGAGCGGCTGCGGGTCGACG
>CAZCVH010000084.1:3208-7837 GCA_964502115.1 uncultured Geminicoccaceae bacterium | reverse complement strand
GGAGCCCGCGGCGGCGCCGAGCGTCAAGGCGGAGCGCGCCGTCGCGAGGTCGTCCTCGGTGTAGCAGAACGGTACCGGCGGGCCGCAGCGGTCGCGCAGATGCACCGCCTCGCAGTCGCCGGCGGTGGCGCATCGGCCCTCCAGGGCGGCCGCGGACAGCACCGCGGCGATACGATCGCCGTCGACGACCGCGACGGTGCGCTTGCCGCCGGCGCGCACCCGGTCGCGGGCACGCGCCAAGCTCTCGTGGAGATGCGCCACCGGCGGGTCGCGTTCCATGACCGCTTCGACGCGGGCCTCGCTGTCGCTGGACATCGCGCCTCCTCGCGCTTTTGGAGGAGAACGCGAGCCCGTCACGCCGGGTTGCGCCGACGGGTCATTCCGCCGGCTGCAGGGCGCGTATCGATCGGCGCTGCGGCAGGAACACCGCCAGGCCGATGGCGATGCCGGCGACGTCGGTGACGAGCCCGCCCTTGATCATGCAGAGCGCGCCGGCCAGGAGCGCGCCGCGCAGAAGCAGGCTCAGCGGGGCGAGCATGTAGCCGCGCACGGCCGCCGACAGCATGTAGACGCCGATGAGCGCGGTGCACGCCACCTGGGCCGCCTGCAGGAGCGAACCCTCCAGCAGCATCGCCGGGCTGTAGAAGAAGACGAAGGGCACGACGAAGGCGGCGAGGCCGACGCCGAAGGAGGCGATCGACGTCTTCATCGCGTCGGCGCCGGAGATGCCGGCGGCGGCGTAGGCCGCGAGCGCCACCGGTGGGGTGATCGCCGAGATCACCGCGAAGTAGAAGACGAAGAAGTGCGCGATCAGCCGCGAGGTCCGGTCGGGATCGGCGAAGCCCACCAGCGTCGGCTCGATCAAGCCGCCCAGGCCCGGGGCGACGACCGACGCCGCGACGGCGTAGGCCGCGGTCGTCGGCATGCCCATGCCGAGGATGATCGACACGATCATCGCGAAGACCATCGCCAACAGCATGCCCACCGCCTCGGGGATGAAGGGCGAGGACGCCACGCTCAAGAGCAGCGAGGAGAAGCGCGCGCCGACGCCGGTGAGCGCGATGACGCCGACGATCAGCCCCGAGCAGGCGCAGACCGCGATGATCTGGATCGACATCTCCGCACCCAGCTTGAGGGCGCGCAGGATCTGGATCGGCCCCATCCAGTAGGGCGTGAGCCAGCTCACCACCGTCGCCGCCACGATCGAGAGCGTGCCGGCGCGGATGACCGAGTAGCCGGCGAACAGCGCGGCGATCAGGATGACGATCGGGATGAACAGATAGACCTGCTTCAACAGGGCGGCGAATTTGGGCAGCTCGTCCTCGCTCATGCCCCGCATGCCGAGCTTGCCCGCCTCGAGGTCCACCATGAAGTAGACCGAGGCGAAGTAGAGCACCGCCGGGATGATCGCGGCGAGGACCAACTCGGTGTAGGGGATGCCGGTGATCTCGGCCATGATGAAGGCACCGGCGCCCATGATCGGCGGCATGATCTGCCCGCCGGTCGAGGCGGCGGCCTCGATCGCGCCGGCCGCCTGCGGCTTGTAGCCGACCTTCTTCATCAAGGGGATGGTCAAGGAGCCGGTGGAGACGACGTTGCCGGCCGAGGTGCCGTTGATCATGCCCATCAGCCCGGAGGCGAAGACGGCGACCTTGGCCGGGCCGCCGCGGGCGCGGCCGGCGGTCGCGAAGGCGAAGTTGACGAAGTAGTCGCCGACGCGCGAGGCCTGCAGAAAGGCCGCGAAGACGATGAAGAGGATGATGTAGGTCGACGACACCGCCGTGGTCGGGCCGAGCACGCCCTTGTCGGAGTAGATGTAGGTGATGGTCTCGGTGAGCGAGAAGCCCTCGTGGCGCAGAAAGCCCGGCATCCAGGGGCCGGCGAAGGCGTAGCAGGCGAACACCACCGAGATCGTGACCAGCGCCAGGCCGGTGACGCGGCGGGTGAGCTCGAGGATCAACACCAGGCCGGCGAAGCAGAACCAGACGTCGGCGGCGAGCGCGAAGCTGGTGCCGTTGGAGAAGCGGTGGCGGTCGAGGATCAACAGCAGATAGGCGAGGACCAACAGCGCCGACAGCATCAACACCCAGTCGGTCCACAACACGCGGCCCGGCCTGAGGGTGCTGAGCCAGCCGGCGACGACGGCGGCGAGGGTGGCGATCGCCATCGCCGGCGCGCCGATCACGAACAGGCCTTCGCCGGTGTCGACCGTGCCGCCGGCGGCGAGCGTCAAATGCCCCTGGATCGTCGGCAACGCCCCCAAAGCGAGGCCCGCGAGGGCGAGCGCGGCGACGGCGAGGTCGAGGCGCTCGGAGATCGGCCCCGGCATCGCCTCGGCGCGCAGGTTTCGCGCCGCGACGAGGCCGTAGCCCAGCACCAGCACGCCGGCGACGTGGCTGAGCCGGAACGTCCAGGTCTCCAAGGGCGCGACGTTGAGCACCAGCAGGTGGAACAGGGTGTAGGCGATGGCGAGGATGGCGAAGAACGCCCCCAACACGCCGGTGAACCGACGCTGATTGCTCGGTACCGGTGCGGTGTCGACGCCCTCGGCCACGGCCCGCCGATCCCCGCCGGCGGCGCCACCATCGCGGCCGTCGCCTGCGTCCGTCATACCTCCCCCTCCCGTGTATCGACCTGTTCGTCGAGCGAGCGCACGGGCGGTCGGCGCCGCGGGCCGTTCAGCCCTTCAGGTCGTCCGGGATGTCGAAACCGTTGTCCTCGTACCACGTCCACGCCCCCTCGTGGAACGGCAGGAACGTGTTCGTGTCCCAGTGCTCGGGCTTGGTGGCCTGCGCCGCGCGGTGAATCTCCACCATCCGCTCGTTGTTACCGAGCACGATCTCCATCACGTTGTAGACGAAGCTCGCCGGCAACTCGGCGCTCGCGATCGCGAAGTTCCACATCGAGACCGCCTGCTTGTCCTCGTCGAGGGACTGGTAGGTGGGCTGGGGGATGGTGAATTCCGAGACCGGGAAATCCGCGAGGATGGTGTCGGTCTCGTCCTCGGTGAAGGCGAGGACGCGGATCTCGTTTTGGGCCTCGAGCTGGCTCACCGCCGGGGTGGGGATGCCGGCGGCGAAGGCGATGACGTCCAAAAGGCCGTCCTGGAGCTGGCCCGCGAGGTCGGACCAGCTGCCGTTGCGCTTGTTGAAGCCGACGCCGACGGTCTCGAGCATCGCCGGGAAGTAGCTGTCGGAGGTCGAGCCGGCGGGGCCGAAGCCGATCACCGCGCCGTCGGGGATGTCGTTGATCTGCTCGATGCCGGAGCTCGCGAGCACCGTCACCACGAAGGGGGTCTCGTACATCGGGAACATCGCCCGCACCCGATCGTGCGGGTTCCCCGGCGCCAGCGGGCTGCGCCCGTTGACCGCCTCGAAGGCCGGCCCGAGCGTGGTCATGCCCATCTCGACGTCGCCGGCGTGCACCAGCGCCATGTTCTGCACCGGCCCGCCGGTGACCTGACCGCCGCCGGAAAGGCCGAGCTCGCCGGCGACGAGGTTGGCCCAGCCCGAGCCGTAGGTGAAGTAGGTCCCGCCCTGGCTGGCGGTGCCGACGGTGAAGCTGCCGGGCCAGCCGCTGCGGTCGTCCATGTCGACCGATTGGGCCGTGGCGGACGCGGTGGCGAGGCCGAACACCGCGGCGAGCGCGGCCGTACGCAGGGTGCCGTTCATTTTACGTTTCCTCCCGATCGTTCGACGATGGTCGTTATGCGGGCGGCATTCGCGGCCACCCGATCATGACACCCGGGGTCGCTACACGACGCTGTCGGGCCGCGCAATCACCATCGGCGGTGGTGGGCGAAGATCGCCGCCGGCGGGCGGGCGCGCGCGCTGCAAGGATGAGCCGGAGGCGGAGATGAACCACCCGAAGTTGCCGCCCGCAGGGCTGGGCGCGCTCAGGGGCGGCGCTCCGCCAGCACGTGCCAATGCCGCGCACCCGGCGCGGCGTGCGGGCGGTCCTCCAGCTTCAGCGGCTCGAAGTCGGCGAGCAGGGCGACGAGGTCGCGGGCATCGCAGTAGAGGTGGGGGTGGTCGTCCGCGGCGTGGAGGTAGGTGGCGGGCGCCACCTCGCGCCCCGTCCCGAAGCCGGCGTGGCGGGTCGAGCGCATCGTGGCGTGGACGAGGCCGCCGGGGGCGAGCACGCGGCGGAGCTCGCCGACGGCGCGCCCGACCTCGTCCGGCTCGCCCTGATCCAGCACGTTGAAGGCGAGGACGTGGTCGAAGGCGGCGTCGGGGTAGGGCAGCGCCGCCATCGCCGCGGCGGCGAGGCGCACGGCCAGCCCCTCGGCGGCGGCGGCGTCGCGGCAGAGCGCGAGGCCGCTCGGGGCCGGATCGCAGGCGGCGACCTCGAAACCGGCGCGGGCGAAGAGGAGCGCGTGGCGGCCGATGCCGCAGCCGAGATCCAGCACCCGCCGCACGCCGCGCTCCGCCAACAGGCGCGCCGCCGTCTCGCGGACCTCGGGTTCGGCGATCGACCAGGGGGCGCGGGCGCGCGGATCGCGCCAGCGGCGCTCCCAGACCGCGGCGGCGGTGGTCGTCGAAGGCTCGGACACGGCGGCTCCGGCGTGGTGCGCGGCGATGATGCGGCCGCCGCGTCGCCCCGCCAAGACGCGTCGCCCCGCCAAGACGC
>CAZCVH010000084.1:1473-3108 GCA_964502115.1 uncultured Geminicoccaceae bacterium | reverse complement strand
CGCGTCGCCCCGCCAAGACGCGTCGCCCCGCCAAGACGCCGCGGTCCGTCGCCGTGGCCTTTGCCCCGGCGGTGACGGCGGCTATCCCTGCCCGCAGCCGAGCGGGAGAGCCGAGCGATGACCATCGAGCCGAAGATCCGCGCCTTCCACGACGAGATGACGGCCTGGCGCCGCGACCTCCACGCCCATCCCGAGCTCGGCTACGAGGAGCACCGCACCAGCGAGCTGGTCGCCGCCAAGCTCGCGAGCTGGGGGCTGGCGGTCCATCGCGGCCTCGCCGGCACCGGCGTCGTCGCCACGCTCGAGGGCAAAGGCGGGGCGAGCGAGCGCGCCCTCGGCCTGCGCGCCGACATGGACGCCCTGCCGATGGACGAGATCTCGGGCGTGCCCCACGCCTCGACGGCGCCCGGCCGGATGCACGCCTGCGGCCATGACGGCCACACCACGATGCTCTTGGCCGCGGCCAAATATCTGAGCGAGACCAGGAACTTCGCCGGCCGGGTTCACTTCATCTTCCAGCCCGCCGAGGAGATGCTGGCGGGCGGCGAGCGCATGGTGAAGGACGGGCTCTTCGAGCTCTTCCCGTGCGATCGGGTCTTCGGCATGCACAACGCGCCGCCGTTCGCGCCCGGCCAGATCGGCGTGCGCGCCGGGCCGGTGCTGGCGGCGGCGGACTTCTTCGAGCTCCGGGTCACCGGCCGCGGCGGCCACGGCGCCTATCCCCACACCGTGATCGACCCCGCCGTCGTCGGCGCCCACATCATCACCGCGCTGCAGACGCTGGTGGCGCGCGAGCTCGACCCGCTCGACGCCGGCGTGGTCTCGGTCACGCGCATGCAGGTCGGCTCCGCCGACAACGTCGTCGCGCCGACGGCGGTGCTGGGCGGCACCGTGCGCGCCTTCAAGCCGGAGACGCGCACCCGCCTGATCGACGGCGTCCACCGCATCGCGCGCTGCGTCGCCGAGGGCCTGCGCGCCCGGGCCGAGGTCCGCTTCACCGACGCCGCCTACCCGCCGACGATCGCGACCGAGGCGGAGGCCGAGCTCGCCGCCGCCGTCGCCCGCGAGGTCGTCGGCGAGGAGGGGCTCGTCTGGGACCACCCGCCGGCGATGGGCGGCGAGGACTTCGCCTTCATGCTCCAGAAGGTCCCCGGCGCCTTCGTCATGCTGGGCCAACAGGGCGGCGACGACCCGATCCAGTGCCACGACCCGCGCTTCGACTTCGACGACGCCATCCTCCCCATCGGCGCCACCTTCTGGGCGCGCCTGGTCGAGCGCACGCTGGCGGCGGGGTGAGATGCCCCGGACGGCGACGCCGGCGCGCCCGACCGTTGACCGCGGCGACGACGCGCCGCCGGGTTGCGCGAGAGGGCGGCCGGCGTCGCTCACCTGGCTCGAGAGACACGCACGTCGACGGCGAGACGGCGCCTCCGCCGCCGCGCTGGCCGCGGCAGCGCCCCGTCAGGACGGGCCATAGCCCCGGCTGCTCGGCGTTGACGCAAACCTTGCGGAGCGGGCGTCACGCTTTGCTCCGGGGGCGACAGGAATTGGACGGCTTGCGGACCTGGGAGTGGCGCTGGCTCAAGCTTGCTGGTCTTCCTTAGCTCACGTGCGGTCGGCGGCTTCAGGATCGGC
>CAZCVH010000084.1:0-1373 GCA_964502115.1 uncultured Geminicoccaceae bacterium | reverse complement strand
TAGTGCACGATCTCATCGGTGCACTACAGGCTGGTTCGGTAAGGCTCCAGGGCAGCAGCGGTCTCGGCCAGGCCGTCGGCGGGGAGCCGCTCGAAAAGGCGGTCGACCGTCCAGGCCGGCTGGCGCAAGCGCTGCTCGCGCATTTCGCGGAGGGCGCACACCGCGTGCGGCAGTTTCAGGTCCAGCGTATTCGCGATGAACTGGTCCGCGGTCTCGACGATCAGGTCGTGGGCGTCGAGAAGGCGCGCCGGAAAATGGCGTAGGTTATCGGTGATGATCGCCTGCGCGTTGCAGGCAATCGCCGCCGCGATGACGTGGCCGTCGCTCGGATCGGGCAGCTCGCCGAGCGCCGGGATCAGATGCTCGTACTTCTCCCGCTCGACGAGCGCCGCATCGAAGGCAGCCGCCATGCGTTCACGTAAGCGGGACGCCTTCTCGGCGGCCAAGGTTTCGCCGTGCTTCGGCGTGACGCGCCGCGCGACCCCGCGCTCGACCTCTTCGAGGATCGCCGGTGACCAGTGACAACGTACGAAGTCCGCCTTCATCAAGGTCAAGATTAATTCCCGCCGCAAATGCGGGACGAGAACCGACGCGTCCAAAAGTACGCCGTACCGATCAACGGCGTGCAATATCAGTTCTCCTCGAGATCCAACGCGGCGATTTCATTCAAGGCGCGAGTGCGCACGGCGTCGCGACGTTCGCGGTAGGCGAGCACGTCCTCGACCCGCAGCCGGCGGTGACGACCGACCTTCTCGAAGGGGAGTTCGCCCGTCCCGAGCAGTTTCTTGACGAGATACGGTCGCGAGACGTTGAGCATGTCGGCGGCCTCCTGCGTGGTGACGCGGTGCTCGCGTGGCATGATCTGGACGGCATGGCCGCTACCGACGTGATCGAGTACCTCGACCAATAGACGCGCCAAACCCGGCAAAAGCGTGATCGTCGTGCGCTGCTCATCGAGGTGCAGGTCAAGCTCGACTGGCTCGTCGTCGTTCAAACGCGCCGACAGGATGGCGCTCAACTGTTTAGCGGTTTGTTTTTCGGTCTCCAACGGAAGACGGTTGTCTAAAGGGGTTTGATAGTGGACAGTGGGCATTGGTCCTGCGTCCCTTCCTGACAGACCTACTCGACATTCATTCTATTTGCGTTTCCGAGGATTTTGACGGCTCGGAGTGATCGACTCGTTCCTCGAACGCCATCGTCGATCCTATGTAACACTAAACGAAACGAACGCAACCGACGAAACGAACGAAACGCTCTGCGGTATGGGGTGGCGACGTGAGGTAGGCAGGTTATCGGCTGAGCGATCGCGTTTCGCGCTCGCGCGTGCCTTCGTCTGCGCCGCCTCGAGCTTGGCGACGGCGCTCTTGGCCTAC
>CAZCVH010000083.1:4706-7868 GCA_964502115.1 uncultured Geminicoccaceae bacterium | reverse complement strand
CGCTCGGCGAGCCAGGCGACGCCGGCGTGGCCGCCGGATTCCTCGTCCGCCGTGGCCGAGACCTCCACCGCTCCCGCATCGACCAGCCCTTCCTCGACCAGGGCCTCGACGGCGGCGATGCTGGCGGCGAGCCCGCCCTTCATGTCGCAGGCGCCGCGGCCGTAGAGCCGACCGTCGGCCACCTCGCCGCCGAAGGGATCGCGCGTCCAGCCTTCGCCCGGGGCGACGACGTCGACATGGCTGTTGAAATGGACCGTCGGGCCGGGCCGGCCGCTCGCGTAGCGGGCGATGACGTTCCAGCGCGGGTGGCGGTCGCTGTCGGCGAGCGCGCCCTCGGCGCGGGCGTAGGTGACCTCGAAACCCGAAGCGCGCAGGCGCTCGCCGACGAGCTCGCAGACCAGGCGGTAGTCGCGCCCCGGCGGGTTCTCGCTGGGGATGCGCACGAGCTCGCGGCAGAGGTCGACCAGCTCGGCCTCCTTGGCGGCGATCCGCGCGCGCAGGCGCTCGCTCAAACCGGCGTCTCCGCGTGCACCGGCGGCCGGCGGGCGGTGAAGCCGGTCTCGCGCTCGAAGGCGCGCGCCGTGCGCAAGAGCGTCGCCTCGTCGAAGGGGCGGCCCGCGAGCTGGGCGGCGATCGGCAGGCCCTGGGCGTCGAAGCCCGTCGGCATGGCGAGGGCGGGCAGG
The DNA here is from genome assembly GCA_964502115.1 of uncultured Geminicoccaceae bacterium. Taxonomy (GTDB): domain Bacteria; phylum Pseudomonadota; class Alphaproteobacteria; order Geminicoccales; family Geminicoccaceae; genus JAAAPF01. Next base: position 7,185 of record CAZCVH010000083.1, on the reverse strand, counting down.
CCCAGGACGTTGAGCGGGCGGAACCAGCGCGCGAACCGCGCGAGCGTGGTCATGTAGCCGGGGTTGGCGGCGACGTCGGAGCCCACGATCGTCGGTACCTGATCGTCGAGGGCGGGGAGCAGCAGCGCGTCGACCGTGCCGAGGCCGGCGTCCAGAAGCTCTTCCAGCATCGGCGCCCTCAGGCTCAGCGCTTCGAGATAGCGCGTCGCCGGCACGAACAGGCCGGTGCGCAGGCGTGCCAGCGTCTGCGGGCCGAACGCGTGCGCACGGTCGGCGAGCGCGCGGGCGTGCACCGCCGCGCCCTCCACCCCGATGACCAGGTTGGCGAGCGCGTTGGCGTCGCGGACGGCGTCGAGCGGGACCCGCCGCAGCCGGCAGCCCAGCCGCTGGAAGGTCCGTACCGCCTGATCGAAGGCGGCGAGCTGTGGCTCCTCCACGCCGTCGAGGTCGCGCGCCTCCGGCACGCCCAACACCAGCCCCGCGGCGCCGGCTTCGATGTCGGCGAGGTAGTCGGGCACCGGTTCGTCGGCGCTCATCGGGTCGGCCGCGTCGTGGCCGGCGAGGGCCTGGAGCACCAGCGCGGCGTCGCGCACCGTGCGACACAACGGCCCGATATGGTCGAGCGACGCGGACAGCGGCATCGCGCCGTAGCGGCTGACGCGGCCGTAGGTGGGCTTGAGCCCGACGAGGCCGCAGCAGCTCGCCGGGATCCGGATCGAGCCGCCGGTGTCGGAGCCCAGCGCCGCGAACACCGCGCCGGCGGCCACCGCCGCGGCCGGGCCGCTCGACGAGCCGCCGGTGACGTGCGCGGTATTCCACGGGTTCTTCGGCGTGCCGGCGACCGGATTGTGGCCGGTGAGCCCGAGCGCGACCTCGACCATCTGCAGCCGGCCGAGGTCGACCGCACCGGCGGCGTCGAGCCGGGCGAGGGCGGTCGAGGTGACGGCCGGGCGGTGGTCGGCGAGGATCTTCGAGCCGCAGGCGCTGATCCGCCCGGCGCGGTAGAACATGTCCTTGTGCGCCATCGGCACGCCCAGGAGCGGGCGCGGATCGCCGCCGTCGAGCGCGGTCCGGGCGAGTTCGGCCTGGGCGCGGGCGCGCGCGGGCTCGGCCTCGACCAGGAGGTGGAGCTCGGGGTCGAGGTCTTTCAGTGCCGCGAGCGCCGCGTCGGCGAGCTCGACCGCGGCGACCTCGCGCGCACGCAGCGCCGCCGCCGCCGCCTCGATCGTCGCCAACTCGGTCATCGCCGCGCCCGCCGCGAGAGCACGGCCTCGAGGCGCCACGGCTCGTCGTCGAGCGCGAGGCGGCGGACGGCGTCGTCGAGGGCGCGGACCTGGCCGTGGGCGCCACCGGCGGCGGCGGCGGCGAGCTCGCCTTCAGGGATCTGCACACCCTGCCAGCCGTGCAACCACTGGCGTGCGCGCTCCTCGCCCTCGTCCGCCATGCTCGCCTACCCCTCGCCTCGCTCTTCGGGCCTACGCCTTCGCCCCGGGGGCCGCAAGCCGGGCGGGCTTGCACATCCCGCGGCGAGGCGCCACCACTGCGGCGCTCGCGGAGCAGCAGCGACAAGAAGGCGCCGATGACCCGCTCGATCGCCGATACCCAGGCCCTGCTGGCCAGCGGCGACTACGTCGCCGACCGGCCGTTGGCGACCGCCGTGCACCTCGCGCTGGCGCTCGAGCGGCCGCTCTTTCTCGAGGGCGAGGCCGGCGTCGGCAAGACCGAGATCGCCAAGGTGCTGGCCCACGTCATGAACCGCCGGCTGGTGCGGCTGCAGTGCTACGAGGGCCTCGACGTCGCCTCGGCCGTCTACGAGTGGAACTACGCCCGCCAGATGCTCGAGATCCGCATGGCGGAGGCCGCCGGCGACCGCGACCGCGGCGCGCTCGCCCAGGACATCTTCTCCGAAGCGTTCCTCATCCGCCGCCCGCTCCTGCAGGCGCTGGAGAGCGACGGCCGCGGCGCGCCGGTGCTCTTGATCGACGAGCTCGATCGCACCGACGAGCCGTTCGAGGCGTTTCTCCTCGAGGTGTTGTCGGACTTCCAGATCACCGTGCCGGAGCTCGGCACCTTCAAGGCGGACGCGCCGCCGATCGTCATCATCACCTCGAACCGCACGCGCGAGATCCACGACGCCTTGAAGCGGCGTTGCTTCTACCACTGGGTGGATTACCCCACGGCCACGCGCGAGCTCGAGATCGTCGAGCTCAAGCTGCCCGACGTGCCGGAGAAGCTGAGCCGGGAGGTCGTCGCCTTCGTCGAGCGGCTGCGCAGCCAGGACCTCTTCAAGCTGCCCGGCGTCGCCGAGACGCTGGACTGGGCCAAGGCGCTGCAGACGCTCGACTGCCTGGAGCTCAGCCCCGACGTCGTCAACGACACCCTCGGCACGCTCTTGAAGTACCAGGACGACATCGTGAAAATTCAGGGCACCGAGGCCGCTCGCCTCTTGAACGAGGTGCGCCTGGAGATCGGCGGATGA
>CAZCVH010000083.1:0-4606 GCA_964502115.1 uncultured Geminicoccaceae bacterium | reverse complement strand
ATGACCGCGACCGACCGCCCGATCTCCAGCGACGGCGGCCTCCTCGCCGCCAACGTCGTGCATTTCGGCCGGGCCTTGCGCGCCGCCGGCATGCCGGTGGGCACCGGCCAGATCCTCGACGCGCTCAGGGCGCTGGAGGCGATCGGGCTGGGCTCGCGCGCCGATCTGTACTGGACGCTCTTCGCCGTCTTCGTCACCCGCGCCGATCAGCGCGAGCTCTATGACCAGACCTTCCACATCTTCTGGCGCGACCCGCAGCTGCTCGAGCGGCTGATGCAGCTGATGCTGCCGACAATGGAGGCCGACCATCCGCCGCCGGCGCCCAAGGAGGACGTCAACCGCCGCGTCGCCGACGCCATGGCGCCGGTCAAGCGCCCGGGCGAAGGCGCGGGCGAGGAGCAGGAGGAGGTCGAGTTCGACGCCGCGATGACCTACTCGGCGAACGAGATCCTGCGGACCAAGGACTTCGAGGACATGAGCGCGGCGGAGGTCGAGGCCGCCAAGCGCGCGATGCGACGCTTCGCCCTGCCGATCGCCGAGGTCACCACCCGGCGCTTCGATGCCGCGCGCCAGGGCCACCGCGTCGACATGCGCAAGACGTTGCGCGGCTCGCTCGCCGGCGGCGGGGCGATCATCGACCTCGAGAAGAAGAAGCAGCGCCGGCGCCACCCGCCGTTGGTGGTCTTGTGCGACATCTCGGGCTCGATGAGCCGCTATTCGCGCCTGCTGTTGCACTTTTTGCACGCGCTGACCAACGACCGCGACCGGGTCTACACCTTCCTCTTCGGGACGACGCTCACCAACGTCACCCGCCAGCTCGAGAGCCGCGACATCGACGTGGCGCTCGACAAGATCGGCGCGGCCTGCACCGACTGGTCCGGCGGCACCCGCATCGGCGCCTGCCTCGAGCAGTTCAACCGCATCTGGAGCCGGCGCGTGCTGGCGCAGGGCGCGGTGGTGCTGTTGATCTCCGACGGCCTCGACCGCGACGCCGGCCAGGGGCTGGAGAAGGAGATGGACCGTCTGCAGCGCAGCTGCCGCGAGCTCGTCTGGCTCAACCCGCTTTTGCGCTACGACGCCTACGCGCCGGTGGCGTCGGGCGCCAAGGCGATGATCCGCCACGTCGACGCCTTCCACTCGATCCACAACCTCGAAAGCCTCGATCAGCTCGCCCACATCATGACGAGGCCGTTGCCGGCGCGCGGGGCGATGCGGCGCTGGGTGGCGGCGAGCGAGCAGGAGGCGGCGTGATGGCCGAGGTCCGAGGGGCGGCGCCAGGTTCGGGCGACGACGTGCTGGCGCAGCTCCAGGCCTGGCACGTCACGGGTAAGAAGGCGGCGGTGGCCACGGTGGTCTCGACCTGGGGCTCGTCGCCGCGGCCCGTCGGCTCGATGCTGGGGGTGAGCGAGGACGGCTCGATGGTGGGCTCGGTCTCGGGCGGCTGCATCGAGGGCGCGGTCGTCACCGAGGCCATGGACATCATGGAGGGTGCGGCGCCCCAGCTCCTCACCTTCGGCGTCTCCAACGAGGAGGCCTGGGAGGTCGGCCTCGCCTGCGGCGGTACGGTCGAAGTCTGGGTCGAGGCGGTGGGATGAGACCGGAGCTCCTCGAGGCGCTCAACGCCGCCCGCGCCGCCAAGCGCCCGGCCGTGCTCGCCCGGCGGCTCACGGACAACGCCCAGACGCTCTGGGTCGAGGGCGAGCCGCTGCTCGGCGAGCGCTGGCCGGGTGAGGTCGAGGAGGCCGCCGAGGCGGCGCTCGGCCGCGACAAGGGCGCGAAGATCGAGGCCGCGGGCGACACCTGGTTCGTCCAGCCCTTCAACCCGCCCCTGCGCCTGATCGTCGTCGGCGCGGTGCACATCGCCCAGGCGCTGGTGCCGATGGCGCGCATCGCCGGCTACGACGTCACCGTCGTCGACCCGCGCCGCGCCTTCGCCTCGGACGCGCGCTTTCCCGACGTGAGCTTGCGCCACGACTGGCCCGACGAGGCCATGCGCGAGCTCGCGCCCGACCGCCGCACCGCGGTGGTGACGCTGACCCACGACCCGAAGATCGACGACCCCGCGCTCGAGGGCGCGCTGGCGTCGTCGGTCTTCTACATCGCCGCGCTGGGCTCCAAGCGGACCCACGCCGCCCGGGTCGAGCGGTTGAAGGAGCACGGCTTCACCGCGGCGCAGATCGCGCGCGTCCACGGCCCCGCCGGGCTCGCGCTGGGGGCGGTGAGCCCGGCCGAGATCGCGCTCTCCATCATGGCCGAGATGACCCGGGTCCTGAGGCGATCGTGAAGTTCGGCCGCTTCGCGATCGACGAGACCGACGGCGCGCTCCTCGTCCACAGCGTGCGCGGCGAGGGCGTGAGCTTGAAGAAGGGCACGCGCCTCGGCGCCGGCGAGATCGAGACGCTGCGCGCCGCGGGCATCGCGGCGGTCACCGCCTGCCGTTTCGAGCCCGGCGACGTGCCCGAGGACGAGGCGGCGGCGAAGCTGGCGCTGCCGCTGGTCGGCCCCGGCGTCGAGGCCGACAAGGCCTTCACCGGGCGGGTCAACCTGCACGCCCGCCACGCCGGCGTGCTGCGGCTCGATGCGGCGACCATCGACGCCGTCAACCATCTCGACGAGGCGCTCACCGTCGCCACGCTGGCCGACTACGAGGCGGTGACGCCGGGCCGGCTCGTCGCCACCATCAAGATCATCCCCTTCGCCGCGCCCGCGGCCGCATTGGAGGACGCGGTGCGGCGCCTGCACGCGGCCGCGCCCGCGCTGCGGGTCCACGCCTATCGCGGCATCAGCGCGTTTTTGATCCAGACCACGCTGGCGAGCGTGAAATCGTCCGTGCTCGACAAGACCGCGGCGATCACCCGCGAGCGCGTCCAGCAGGTGGGGGGGCGGCTGTTGGGCGAGCGCCGCTGCCCGCACGCGGCGGCGGCGGTGGCCGAGGCGGTGGCCGCGGCGCCGGCGGTGGATCTGCTGCTGGTGGCCGGCGCATCGGCGATCACCGACCGCCGCGACGTGCTGCCGGCCGGCATCGAGGCCGCGGGCGGCCGGGTCGAGCATTTCGGCATGCCGGTGGACCCCGGCAACCTGCTGCTCTTGGCGCATCGCGACGGCGCCGCCGTGCTCGGCCTGCCGGGCTGCGCCCGCTCGCCCAAGCTCAACGGCTTCGACTGGGTGCTGCAGCGGATCGGCGCCGGCCTCACCGTCGACCGCGACCAGATCATGGCGATGGGGGTGGGCGGTCTGTTGGCCGAGATCGCGAGCCGACCGCAGCCGCGCGAGGTGGCGCCGCCGCCCGGCACGCCGCGGGTGGCGGTCGTCGTCCTCGCCGCCGGGCAGTCGCGCCGGATGGGGCGGCTCAACAAGCTGGTGCAGACGGTCGGCTCGAAGCCGATGGTGGCCCATCCGGTCGACGCGGCGCTGGCCGCGGGCGCGGTCGAGATCGTCGTCGTCACCGGCAACGAGCCCGAGCGGGTGCGCGCGGCGCTGGCCGGCCGCGAGGTCCGGTTCGTCCACAACCCCGACTTCGCCACCGGCCTCGCGGGCTCGCTCAAGGCCGGGGTGCGGGCGCTCGGCGACGACGTCGACGCGGCGATCATCGCTCTGGGCGACATGCCGCGCATCACCGCCCGGCACCTCGACCGCCTGATCGCCGCCCTCGAGCCGGATCGGCAGACGAGCATCGTCGTGCCCACGGTCGACGGCAAGCGCGGCAACCCGGTGCTGTGGGGCCGGCGCCATTTCGAGGCGATCCTCGGGCTCGAGGGCGACGTCGGCGCCCGCGCGCTGATCGGCCAGAACGCCGGCGAAGTCGCCGAGGTCGAGATGGAGGACGATGCCGCGCTGGTCGACATCGACACCACCGCCGCGCTCGACGCCATCCGCGGGGACCGGCGATGACGGCGGATGCGCTCTACGGCGACGCCCTCAAGGCGCTGGCCGCGACCAGCCGATCGACCGGGCGGCTCGCGCAGGCCGACGGCACGGCCACGGTCGACAACCCGATGTGCGGCGACCGCGTCACCCTCGACGTCGCGCTCGACGGCGACCGCATCGCCGCCGTCGGCCACGAGGTGAAGGGGTGTCTCTTGTGCGAGGCCGCGGCCGCCGTGGTGGCCGCCCAGGCCCGCGGCCGCAGCCCTGGCGAGGTCGCCGACTGGCCCGAGCGGGTGAAGGTGTATTTAAAGACCGCGGACGGGTCGGCGCCGGTGGACGGCCTGGAGCCCTTCGCCCCGGCGCGACGGTTCCGCGCGCGCCACCGCTGCGTCACCCTCGCCTTCGAGGCGCTGGCGAAGGCGCTCGGCGAGAAGGCGGCCGGAAGGTCGTTATAGGACTCTAAACCTAAAATAGCGTAGGGTCCGGTTGCGCGTAGGGCGCGCGGCGGCGGTGCGAACGTCGGACTCGGGAAATGCCGAACGAAGCCAAATCCGCGGATTGCCGTTTTCGATCAAGGTGTTGTCGGCGCATCGCGGAGGTCGGGCCGGGGCGCCGGAAAGAGCGTGTCGGTGCGGTCGAGGAGGCGGTAGGCGGCGAGGCCGACCCACTCCTTGAGGGCGAGGCGGGCCCAGTCGAGGCGGTGGGAGCCGCTGCGGACCCAGCGCTTGCCGTCGAGGGC
>CAZCVH010000082.1:0-7880 GCA_964502115.1 uncultured Geminicoccaceae bacterium | reverse complement strand
CCGCGGCGCTCGCCTTGGAGATCGCGCCCGATGGCGCCGTCGAGCGGGCGCTGATGGACCGGCTGGCGGCCGCGTTCCAGCGGCTGGAGAAGGCCGACCACCTCGAGGCCCAGCTCTTCGACGGTGCCTTCCGCTTGGGCGACGTGCCGCCGGGGATGCGGCTCTACCGCCGGACCGACCGCCGCCGGACGCTCGCCGTGCCGGGCCGCTACCGCGCCACCGCCGCCGGCGCGATGATCCGGACGCTGCGCACCCGGGAGGGCCGACGCGGGGCCCGCCGCCGCGCCGAGGAGGCCCGGTTGGGAAAACGAAGCCAGAGAGCCGGTTTCGCCAGCGGCGACAACGACTTGAGAGGAAGTTTCGCGGCAGTGCCGCCGGCGCCCGCACCGGCGGCCGGACCCCCACGGCGGGCCCGAGCCGTCGGCCGAGAGGTCGTGCCGACGCGGTGCTTCGGCCCGATCCGGGGTGACGCCCCTGAGCGGCGGCGGCAGCGCGTCGACACCGTCCTCGCTCCGGCCGCGCGCGGGCTGGAGCCTCGGCGAACGCGGCGCGGGTCGGCGCGCGGCGGGCCTGGTGGCGGGCGCGGTGGAAGCGGCGCTTACTCGTACTCCATCAAGATCTGCCCGACCTTGACACCGTCGCCCTCGCCGACGCGCAGCGCCTTGACGGTGCCGGGATGCGCGGCGACGACGTTGGTCTCCATCTTCATGGCCTCGAGGACCATGATCAGCTCGTCCTGCTCGAGCTTGCGGCCGGGCTCGACGGCGACGCGGTTGACGATGCCGGAGAGCGGGCTGCGGCAGACCTTGTCCTCGTCGACCGGTGCGTCGTCCGCCGGCGCCTTTTCGGCCGCGCCGGAGGCGGCGGCCGCCGCCGAGCCGGCCGACGAGCGCACCGTCATCGGCGGCGCGTGCGGCGGCACGTAGCCCGGGCGGCGCTGGGGGCGGTCTTCTTCCAGGACCTCGACGTCGAGGTCGTAGGTCTTGCCGTCGATGTCGATGCGCAGTTTCAAGACTGGAGCTCCTTGCGAAGGCGACGGGCCGGCGGGCCGAACTCGAACGCTCGGCCGGGGCTCAGCGCCCACGGTTCAGTCGGTGCGAGGTCTGGATGGCGGCGCGGCCTTGGCGGGCCCAGGCGGAGGCGTCGTCGCCCGGCTCGACCCGCCGCGCCGAGCGGACGCGCACCCGCTTGCCGAGATAGGAGGTGACCGCCGCGGCCAGCATGATCAACGTCTCGGAGCCGACCTCGGCTTCCCTCTCCCGGGCGTCGGCGGCGCGCCGGTCCTCGAGCGTCGCCAGGTCCGCCTTGAGCGCGTCGAGTTCCGCCCGCATCGCGTGCATCTCGCCGCGCAGGCTCTCGACCGCCGCCACCACGTCTTCCAAAGTCGATGCCTTCATGCCTTCGGCTCCTGCCGGCCCGGACGGCCGGTCCACGATCGCAACGGGCGGGGCGTCACAGCGGGATCAGGCCGTGTTTCTTGGGCGGTCGCACCTCGCGCTTGGGCCACAGGCTCTCGAGCGCCCGGCCCAGATAGCGCCGCGTCTCCGCCGGCTCGACGATGTCGTCGACCAGACGGCGCCCGGCGGCGACGTACGGGTTGGCGAAGGTCTCGCGGTAGTTCCGGATCATCTCCGCCCGCTTGGCCGGCTTGTCCTCGGCCTCCGCGATGGTCCTGCGAAAGACGATCTCGGCCGCCCCTTCCGCACCCATCACGGCGATCTCCGCCGACGGCCAGGCGATCACCCGGTCGGCGCCGAGCGCCTTGCCGCACATCGCCAGATAGGCGCCGCCATAGGCCTTCCTCAGGATCACGGTCAGCTTCGGCACCGTGGTCGCGGAATAGGCGAACAGCATCTTGGCGCCGTGGCGGATGATGCCGTCGTATTCCTGCTCGACCCCGGGCAGAAAGCCCGGGACGTCGACGAAGGTGACCAGCGGGATGTTGAAGGCGTTGCAGAAGCGGATGAACCGCGCCGCCTTGTCCGAGGCGTCGATGTCCAAGGCCCCGGCCTGCACCGCCGGCTGATTGGCGACGACGCCGATCGAGCGGCCCTGGATGCGCGCGAAGCCGACGACGATGTTGGCGGCGAAGCCGGCCTGGATCTCCAACAAATCGCCGTCGTCGACGCAGCGCACCAGGATGTCGCGCACGTCGTAGCCGACTTTGACGTCGGTGGGCACGAGGCCGTTCATCTCCGGATCCGCTTCCAGCGGCTCGTCGAAGGGCAGATGCGGCGGGTCTTCGAGGTTGTTCGGCGGCAAAAAGCTCAACAGCCGCCGGCACTGGTAGAGCGCGTCGTCGTCGTCCTCGGCGACCAGATGGACGACGCCGGAGCGGTTCATCTGGGCGTCGGGACCGCCGAGCGCCTCCGCGCTCACCGTCTCGCCGGTGACCTGCTTGATCACCTGCGGACCGGTGATGAACATCTGCGCCGAGCGGGTCTGGATGATGAAGTCGGTCAGCGCCGGGCTGTAGGCGGCACCGCCGGCGCACGGCCCGCAGATGAGCGAGATCTGCGGCACCGAGCCGGACAGCATGACGTTGTGGTAGAACACCTCGCCGTAACCGGTGAGGCTGTCGATACCCTCCTGCACCCGGGCGCCGCCCGAGTCGTTGATGAAGACGAACGGCGAGCCGGTCTTGAGCGACAGCCCCAGCATCTCCGCCACCTTGAGGCTGTGGACCTCGCCGGCGGCGCCGCCGGAGACGGTGAAGTCCTGGCTCGCCAGGTGCACCACCTTGCCGTCGACCCGCGCGCAGCCGGTGACCACGCCGTCCGCCGGCAACTCCTTTTCGGCCATGCCCAAAGAGGTGGCGCGGTGCTGGGCGAACAGGCCGATCTCTTGAAAGCTGTCCTCGTCGACCAGCCCGTCGATGCGTTCGCGCGCCGTCATCTTGCCGGCGGCGTGCTGCTTCTCGATCGGCTCCGGCCCGCCGCCCGCCAAGAGGCGCGCGCGGTTGGCCGCGAGCGCGGCGATCTTCTCCTCGAGGCTGGGCGTCGGCGGCGTGCCCCCGTTGTCGGACATCGAGCGTTCCCTCCCGTCGAATCGTGTCTCCGGCTCAGCCACGCCCGGAGTGCCGTGTCGTCCGCGGCCTCAAGCGGCCGGGGACACCTTGACCTGATGTTCCTGGCCGAAGAGCGTCACCACATAGGTGACCGCGCCCGGCTTGGCGGCTTCGCCCGCTTTGCCGGCGGCAGCCGGCGCCGGCGCCGCGGCCGGCTGGGCCTCGGGGTCCTTGGCCACACTCTTCGGCCCCTCGTCGCGGGTCTTGAAGAACTTGGTCGAGACCTGCGGGAACTGGGCGTAGGTCAAGACGTCCTCGTCGCTGCCGTCGCAGCCCTCCAGCGCCGAGGCGGCGGCCTTCAGCTGCTCCCACTCCGGCTTCAAGAGATCGGCCGGCCGGCCGGTGATCACCGGCTTCTTCTGCTGCGCCTCGGCGAGCGCCAGCACCTCGGGATCCTTCTCGCCGAGCGTGCCGCCGTAATAGCCCAGCACCAGGTCGGCGAACTCGCTGGTGAGCGCCTTGTAGCGGCCCATCATGACGTTGAAGACCGCCTGGGTGCCGACGATCTGGCTCGACGGCGTCACCAACGGCGGGTAGCCGCAGTCGGCGCGCACCCGCGGCACCTCCTCCAGGACCTCCTGCAGGCGGTCGCCGGCGCCCTGGCCCTGGAGCTGACTCTCCATGTTGGAGATCATGCCGCCGGGGATCTGGCTCTTGAAGATCTCGGTGTCGACGCCCTTGGAGCCGCCCATGAACTGGGCGTAGCGCGGGCGCACCTCGGCGAAATGCTCGTTCACCGGCCGGATACGCTCCAGATCGACGCGCGTCGCGTAGCCGGTGCCCTCGAGCATCTCGACCAGGGCCTCGGTCGGGTTGTGGCCGGAGCCGAGCGACAGCGAGCCCACCGCGGTGTCGACGATGTCCGCACCCGCCTCGATCGCCTTCATGTAGGAGACGAGCGTGACGCCGGTCGTGGCGTGGCAGTGGACGTGGACGAGCATGTCCTCGCCGCAGGTCTCCTTGATGCCCTTGACCAGATCGTAGGCCGGCTGCGGCTTGAGGAGCGCCGCCATGTCTTTGATGCAGATGGAATCGACGCCCATCTCCTTGAGGCGCTGGGCCATCTCCACGAAGGCTTGCGTCGTGTGCACGGGCGACACGGTGTAGCAGATCGTGCCCTGGGCGTGCTTGCCGGTGCGCTTCACGGCGTCGACGGCGGTCTTGAGATTACGCAGGTCGTTCAGCGCATCGAAGATGCGGAAGACGTCCATACCGTTCTCGGCCGCCTTGTCGCAGAAGCGCTCGACCACCTCGTCCTCGTAGTGGCGGTAGCCCAACAGGTTCTGGCCGCGCAGGAGCATCTGCAGCCGCGTCTTCGGCATCAGCCGGCGGAAGGTCCGCAGCCGCTCCCACGGGTCCTCGTTGAGATAGCGGATGCAGGCGTCGTAGGTCGCACCGCCCCAGCATTCCAGCGACCAGTAGCCGGCGTTGTCCAGATCGTCGCAGACCGGGACCATATCCTCCAGCGCCATGCGCGTCGCGAGCAGGCTCTGGTGGGCGTCCCGCAGGATGAGTTCGGTCAGTTCGATCTGGCGCCCCATGGCGATGCCTCCCGTTTGTACCGCCGCCGCAACGAAGGACGAGGCAGCGTCCGCCTTGCAGTGGCACCGCTGCGGTGCCGTTTCTAGGCCGACTTGCGTCGAGCGCGCGAGCGCTGATCGCCCGCTTGCGCGCCGCGCCCGCCGCCCAGCCGCCCGGCCGCCCGGTCGACATCGTCGGCGCCGACCCGGCGCGGATCACCTCGCGTCGGTTCGCCGTCGTGGGGTTCCCTCCCGTCACCGGCCCGTCACCGGTCCGGGTGCGGCATTGCACCACACGACGCCGCGGCGCGCCGATGCCGCACCCGGCCGCCAAAAGCGGCAGCGCGCCCCCGAGGCGTGTGCGGAACCGTCAGACGAAACGCCAAGGCGGCCGCGGCCGTCATTTCGATTAACGTCGTTGACGGCACCTTCGAAGATTTCATTTCGATGAACGGTGAGGAAGACCATCTATGGACAATATCCGTGCGACGAACCCGCGCGTAAACTTCGCGGTGCCGCCGCACGTCGCGGCGATCATCGACGCGGCCCCGAAACTCTACGTGGCCGAGAGCCGTGAAGACCTCTTGGAGATGGCCTGCGGCGGGCCGGGCTGCGACGTCTTCGAGGTCGGCTACGAGACGCCGGGGCGCGGCTGGGTGCTGGAGGCGACGGTGACGCGCTGCCGCAACGGCGCCGCCGTCAACTACGTCGAGCCCTACATGCGTCGCCGCGACCCCGACAGCATGGTCGTCGCCGACGACGCGCCGTCCGACAAGCCGCGCTTCAAGGACCGTTTCGGCGTGCCCTTCACCGAGGCCCGCCAGCAGGTCCTCGACTGGCTCAAGGGCGAGGAGCTGATCCTCGTCCCCTTCCGCTCGGGCCACGCCGAGCACGGCTACGACAGCCTCTTCATCGGTCCGGCCAACGCCGGCTTCTTCGCGGGCGGCCTCGCCGACCTGCAGGGCCACGTCGCCGGGACCCAGGCCGGCGAGGACTTCCACCCGCAGGCCTTCATCTTCCTGGCCCCGCCGTTTCGCCACAGCTTGTGCGACGGCAAGCAGGTGGTGGTGCACGACCGCCACGAAGGCCTGCACGAGATCTTCTCGCTCAACCTCTATCCCGGCCCGAGCGCCAAGAAGGGCGTCTACGGCATCCTGTTGAACATCGGCGAGCACGAGGGCTGGGTGACCAACCACGCCTCGACCGTGCAGGTGGTCACCCCTTACGACTACACCTTCACCATCATGCACGAAGGCGCGTCGGGCGGCGGCAAGAGCGAGATGCTCGAATACCCCCACCGCGAGCACGACGGCCGGCTGCGGCTGGGGACCAACGTCGAGACCGGCGAGGTGCGCCACCTCGTCCTGCCGCACGCCTGCGAGCTCTTTCCCGTCACCGACGACATGGCGCAGTCGCAGCCCGAGCTCCAGCGCGCCGGCGGCAAGCTGGTGACGATGGACGCCGAGAACGCCTGGTTCGTGCGCGTCGACCACATCACCCGCTACGGCGTCGATCCGCATCTCGAGCGGGTCTGCACCCAGCCCACCAAGCCCTTGATCTTCATCAACTTGGACGGTGTGGCGCACGCGACCTGCCTGATCTGGGAGCACACCCAGGACGCGCCCGGCAAGCCGTGCCCCAACCCGCGGGTGATCCTGCCGCGCGACCAGGTGCCGAACATCCAGGACGAGCCGGTCGAGATCGACATCCGCACGCTCGGCATCCGCACCCCGCCCTGCACCCGCGACCAGCCCAGCTACGGCATCTTCGGGATGATGCACATCCTGCCCCCGGCGTTGGGCTGGATCTGGCGCCTCGCCGCTCCGCGCGGCCACGCCAACCCCAGCATCGTCGACACCGAGGGCCTCGGCAGCGAGGGCGTCGGCTCGTTCTGGCCGTTCGCGACCGGCCGTGTCGTCGATTTCGCCAACATCCTGCTCTCGCAGATCCGCGAGACGCCCGAGACCGACTTCGCCATCTTCCCCAACAGCCATATCGGCGCCTGGCAGGTCGGCTTCATGCCGCAATGGGTCGGCCGCGAGTACCTCGCGCGGCGCGGCGGCGCCCGCTTCCGGCGCGGCCAGCTCCAGCGCGCCGACACCCCGCTTTTGGGCTACGTGCTCTTGCAGATGCACGTCGAGGGCGCCAACATCCCGGACTGGTTCTTGCGCGTGAACCTGCAGCCCGAGGTCGGCGACGCCGCCTATCAGGAAGGGGCCGAGCAGCTGAAGGCCTTCTTCAAGCGCGAGCTCGAGCCGATCCGCAACGACCCCCGCCTCGACCCGCTCGGCAAGCGCATCATCGAGGTCCTCCACGACGGCGGCAGCCAGGGCCAGTTCAAGAACGTCTGGGCCGCCGCCTGAGCCCAACCTTCGCCCCCGGCCGCGTCGCCCCCGCGCGGGGCGCCGGGTCGGGGGTGGGGCTGGGGCGCATCATCCCGCTCGCGCCGGCGTCGCGGTCGCGCCGATCGATCCGTTGCGCCACGGCCGATCCCCGCAGACCCGCCTTCCGCCGGCCTCCGGCCGTAACGTCTCGTCGGCGCCGGCAATGCCCGCCCTCGGCCCGCTACGGCCTCGACGTATCGTCCAAGGCGCGGCAGCGATGGAAGGGGAGCGGTCCACAGCTTCGCCCGCAGTTACGACCGGAGGCTCGCCATGAACGGGCTCGCCGCAGGCGCGGGCCGTCCCGCCCGCGGCGGCGGGATTGGTGAGCGCTGCGGACATGGAGATCGACCAAGGCACTGCCGCCGCCGCCACAACTCGCCTGACCAAGCGATACTCTATAGGTAAATCGACCTTGCGATGCCAGGCGGGAAGCCTCGCGCTGCATCATCATCATGGCGAAGGCGAGACGGTGGCGTACGAGCCGCGGCTGAAGCCGCCGGTGGGGCACGAACTTCGGCTCGGACCATTAGGACTACCGGCCTATCTCTGGTAGGTTCGCGAGGCCTCCCGGGAGGCGTCGGCGGGGGAGCGGGGTCGGGTGCGGCCGGGGTACGAAACGAACCGGGAGCCGGGTTTTCGTGTTCGGGATCAACGGGTTGCGCGAAGATGGCGGGGGCGCGCCGGGCTCGGCGGCGCTTCCAGCGAATAACGCACATCCCGCCCGGTACGCGGCCGCCGGAAGCCGCCGATGATCTCGCCAAAAAGGCCCTGAAAAAGCTCAGTAAGCTCCTGAAAATCCGGTGGTTTTCCCGAAAACTCAACGCCGCGATGGCCGAGCAAGTCGTAACGCTTACGCTGGGCTGGGTCGCTCAGCACCGTGTAGGCCTCGCTGACTTCCTTGAAGCGGTC
>CAZCVH010000081.1:0-8019 GCA_964502115.1 uncultured Geminicoccaceae bacterium | reverse complement strand
CGGCGGCGGTGACCCTCGACGACGCCGCCATCGCCGCCGCGAGCGCGACGGCGGAGGAGGCGGCGCGCGAGGCGGAGATGCCGGATCTCGGCGCGCTGATCGACGAGGTCCGCAGCGTCGCCGGCGGCGAGCCGTTGCAGCTCCACGCCGGGCTCGTCGAACTGCTGGCCGCGCTTCCGGCGCCGATGCGTGCCGTCGCCGTCGGCCAGATCGCCCGCCGGCCCGAGGGCAACGTCGCCCGGCTCGGCGCCTACTGGCTCTTGGACCGCACCCCCGAGGTGCGCGCCGCGGCGGCCGCCGTCGCCCTCGAGCGGGCACGCGACGGGGGCATGGAGGCCGGCGAGCGCGCCCGGCTGGTGACGGTGCGCAAATGGCTGCCGGCGGACGAGACCCGCGGCGTGGTCGATCGGGCGCTGCGCGAGGCCCTGCGGCGGGGCGTCGAGGCCGAGGCGTCGCCGCCCGCCTGGCGGCTGCACCGCATCGCGGCGAGCCTGCCGGACGGCGTCGGCGCCCAGTACCTCGCCGTCGCCGCCCAGCAGGGCGGCCGGCGCGCGGTGGCGCTCGCGCTCGTGAAGGCGGGCCACGGCGTCAAGGACGCCCATGTGATCCCCTGCAAGAGCACCGCCGAGCAGCGGCGCACGATGGACGAGATCGCCGGCCCCACCGGCGCGCTCGACGTCGACGCCGAGTTCGCGCGCGACCTGCTGGCGCGGGCCCTGGCCGAGGGCGTCGCGGCCGGGTTGTTGCCGGCGCCGGGGCTCGTCGACGTCGCCGAGATCATCGGCGGCGAGCTGACGCCGACGGAGGGTGACACCGCGGCGCTCCTCGCCGCCCTCGACCACGAGGGCCATCTGGCAGTGCAGTCGGCGCAGAGACGGGGCCGGCGCGTGAACGCCAGCGCCGACTGGCCCGGCACCTATCCGATGATCGATTCCTGGTTCGAGGACACCGGTGCGGTGCGCGAGATCCTCGACGCGCCGGCCGCACCGCAACGGCGCCGCGCCGCGCTCAAGCGGCATCTCGACACGCGGCGCGACTGGTGGGCCGCCATCCTCGCCCGCGCCGCGGCGACGTTGAAGGCCGCCGGCCCCAAGGCCGGCAACTGGCGGAACTTCTGGACGACCGCGGCGGCGGTGCAGGCGGGCCGCGACCTCGACAAGACGCCGATCATGCGCGCGATCCTGGAGCGCACGCTGGACGCCGCCGATGCGCGCGACACCGTGGGCATGGAGGACGGGGACGACGACACCGAGGAGGAGGCGCCGGACGATCCGGGCTACGAGCTCGCCTGGGACGACGGCCGGCCGGTGCCGCCGGAGGAGCCGGGCGAGCTGGCGGCTCTGCTGGCGGGCACCGGCCGTACGCCGGCGTGGATCGACGGCTGGCTCACCGCGCTGGCGGTGGCGCCCTATCAGGCCTCGCCGGAGCGGTGGACGAACCCGCTGCTCGAAGGCATGGGCGTGCAACGGCGGAGCGGCTTTCACCGCTACATGGAGCTGTTGAGCCTGCGCTCGCACGCCATCGACACCGAGACGGCCGATGCGGCGGCGGTCAAGGCGCGGCTCGGGGCCTACGACGCCCAGGCGCGGCGGGAATGGGCCGAGGGCTTCGGCGCCTTCGTCTCGGCCGTGCGCGAGGCGTGGGGCAAGGGCGGGCCCGACAAGGAGAACGCCAAGGTCATCGCGCTCATCGGCGAGGCGGCGACGCGGACGCTGGACGACAGCCACCTCGCGCTGGTGAGCGACTGGATCGCCCGCTGCCACGCCAAGCGGCGCTGACCCGGAGCCGGCTCACGAGCCCGGCAGCACCAGCACCTGGCGGTAGGGCAGAGTCTCGCGGGCGAGGGTCACGCTCGGAGTCTCGCTCACGACGACCTCCCACTCCTCGGAGAGCTCGGCGAGGAAGCGCTCCAGCACCGAGCGGCCGAAATAGTGCATCGGGATCACCACCGACGGCCGCACCTGCTCGACGACGTCGGCGGCGGCGGCGTGCGGCAGCGTCCACATCCCGTCCGCCGGCACCAGCAGGACGTCGATCACGCCCATCTCGCCCAGGTGGTAGTCCTCGAGGCGGTGGTGCAGGTGGCCCAGATGCGCGATGCACAGGTCCTCGATCTCGAAGACGAAGATCGAGTTGCTGTTGGTCCGCGCGCCCGCCCGGCCGCGCACGCTGGTCGGGACGTTGCGCACCCGGAGATCCTCCACGACGACGTCGTGCTCGGCGAGCCCGCCGCCGGGGACCCAGCCCCGCAGCACGTGTTCGACGCCGGCTTGGACGTCGCTCGTGAAGTGCGTCGCGTGGGCGTTGTTCATGGTGACGAGGTCGGGGGCGAAGTCGGGGACGTCGACGCCGTTGTAGTCGGTGACGGCGCCGACCCCTTCGCGGCTCTCGATCAGAAAGGAGGCGTGGCCGAGGAAGGTCAACCGCGCGCTCGCACGTTCCGGCAGCGCGTCCGCGGTGACGCTCGCCGGCACGAGCCGCGCCTCGCCGTGGGCGATGGGAAAGCAGCCGGCGACCGCGGCGGCCGGCGCGCCCAGGACGGCCAAGAGCGCGCCCGCCAAGCTTCCTCGACGCATCGATCATCCCCCGACGTTTTCAAAATGAGACGCATTCGGCCGCGGCGCTGTCAACGTCGATCCGAACCTTGCCCGCCGCCGCCTCGACGCGTAGATTGTGGTCTCAGGTGCAACAGCAGAAAGGAGGTGATCCAGTGTCGAGTGAGTTGACGTTCCGTCGTGGGGTCTCGCGTCTCGCTGCGGCGGTGGAGCAGCCTCTGCCGTCGGTGTGAGCGCGGGTTCGAAGCCCGAGGGCCCACGCCGGCCCACTCACGGAAAGGCCGCCCCTTCGGGCGGCCTTTCTCGTCTCCAACTCCGTCACGCCCCAGCTCGGTCACGAACCGGATCCGCCACGACCTCGTCACGAAACCGCGCTTCAACGGCACCGACCAGCGGGAGAGCGACGATGGCGACCTATGTGGCGCGGATGATGGACGCGGCCTCGGGCGGCGAAGGCCAGTACCGCTTCGAGGGCCCCGACGACCTGATCGAACGGCGCGGTGCGGCGCGGGTGCTGATGCACTTCCTCGACGACCTCGACCGCCGCGAGTTTTCCCACCAGCACGTCGACGACGAGCTCAACGGCGCCCACAAGAGCGGCGAGCACGGCGTCGTCACCGGCATGGGCACGCTGCTGTTCGAGCACGGTGCGGCGATGCCGTTTCTCGTGATGATCAGCCGCGCCTGACGGCGGCCATCTTGGCGGCGGCACCCATCGTCGCCATCTCGGTGAGATGAGACGCTACAAACTTGGCCTCGCCGCTGTCGTCGCGGCGGCGCTCTCGATCTCGGGGTGTTCGGTGTTCGGCACGCGCGAGGGCACGGAAACGCCCGACTACGAGGTCGTCCGCACCCTTTCGAGCGGGGTGGAGATCCGCCGCTACGGTGAGCGGCTGGCCGCCGAGACCACGGTCGAGGCGTCGCCGGGGGCGCGCGACGAGGCCTTTCGCCGGCTCGCCGGCTACATCTTCGGGGCCAACCAGGCCGAGCGGAAGATCGCGATGACCACCCCGGTCGCCACCGCCGCCGTGCCGCCCGTTGATGGCGAACGGCTGCCGGCCCCGGTGGCGACGGCGGCCCGCGGCGGCGAGCTCGAGATGCGCTTCTTCCTGCCGCGCGCCATCGATCCCGCCGTGGCGCCGGCACCCGAGGACGACCGCGTCCGCCTGGTCGAGGTGCCGGCGCAGACGCTGGCGGTGATGCGCTTCTCCGGCCGGCCGAGCGACGCCCGCGTCGCCGACAAGACCGACGCGCTGATGGCCGCCCTCGCCGCCGCCGACATCGAACCGCAAGGCCCGCCGGTGGCCTTCTTCTACGACCCGCCCTGGACCCTGCCGCCCCTGCGCCGCAACGAGGTCGCCGCACCGGTGGAGGTGCCGGGCGGCGCGGCCGGCTGACGCGACCCCGCCGCCGGTCGTCTGCCTCAGAAGTTGACCTGGACCGCGGTCTGCAAGCGGATGTTGTCGTCGCTGGCGCCGTTCGCGTCCTCGCGGTTGCCCCAGATGACCTCGCCGCCGAAGGTGAGGCGGTCGATCGGGTTCCAGAACAGGCTGGTGTGGACGCTGTTGGTGTTGGCGAGGTCGGAGCCGAGGTCGACCTGGTCTTCGACCTGAAAGCGACCGTAGGCGACGGCGGCGGTGAGGTCGTCGGTGAGCGCCTGGGAGAGACCGACGGTGAGCCCCCAGGACTCGACCGGCTCGACGTCGTCGTCCTCCTCGACGATGGCGTCCTGGCCGAAGCCGTTGAGGATGTAGCGGCCGACGCCGTCGCCGTAGGTGAAGGAGCCGAGCGCCTTGCCGCCCTGCCACAGCCGGGTGTTGCCGGAGAGGTTGACGCCCCAGCCGAAGGCGTCGTCGCCGTCGCCGGGCGAGCCGAACCAGCGCCCCACCCCGGCCAGTTTCACCAGCCCCCAGTCGTCACGATAGGTCGCCGCCGCGGTGATGTCGGGCGCCTTGTCCAGGCTGGCGTTGAAGCCCTCGGTTTGCGGTGTGGTCTCGCCGAAGTTGACGAGCGTCGGTTCTCCCTCATCGTCGTCGCGCACGGCTTTTGCCGTCAGCTCGGAATTCTCCAGCGATGCCGACAGCGAGAGCTGGTCGTCGACCGCGTGGGTGTAGCGGATCTGCGTCTGGCGGATGAAGGGGATGCCCGCCGGCCCCTGGAAGTCGACCGTGGCCGGGTAGCTCTCGATCGGCATGAAGTTGGTCCAGTACTGACCGACGCGCAGCGGCCCCAGCGTCGCCGTGGCGTGGCGGATGCGGAAGGCGAAGGAGTTCGAGAAGATCTCGTTGCTGTTCGTCGCGGTGCCGAAAAAGTCGCCTTCGATGTGGGTGGCGAGTTCGCCCCATTCGGTCGGGCTGTAGGTCTTGATGAAGAGCCGGGATTGCCGGGCATGGGCGTCGAAGCCGGCGTCGTCGCCGGCGTCGCTGGTGCTGATCCCTTCGGTCACGAACAGATCGCCCGATTTCTCTTCGGTGTCGAAGATGAAGTCGGCCTTGACGTAGCCGCCGATCTCGATCTCGGTCTCGGTCCCCGGTAGGCTGTAGCGGCCGGGCGTGCTACCGGCGCTGATCGTGCCTTCCTGGGTGGCCTCGACCTCCTCATCCGTCGCCTGCTGCTTGGCCTCGAGCTCGTCGAGGCGCTCCTGCATGGCGTCGATCTGCGCGCGCAGGGCCTCGATCTCGGCGTCGGTGGCGGCCACCGCGGACCCCCCGGCCGCGAGCGCCAGCGACACGCTCGCGAGCAACGCACCCGTTCGGCTGCCGTACGTCATCACAATCTCCCTCGCGATCTTGATTGACGATCGGCACGCTCACGCCCCGTCCGACGTCGACCGGCGGCGCCGCTGCAGCCGGTTCGCCGGAACAGTGATCGGCCGATGTCAATGACGCGTACAACAAATTTCGCGAAACCATCTTTCGAAAACGACATGTGTCACGGAGCTGTGACGAAGCGCCGAGACACCCGCGGCACGCACGAAGCGTCGACCGTCGCACGGTCGCGGTGGCCGCGCTGTCGCGGCGGTTGGGCGGCCGGGCGCGAACAAGCCGTGTCGATCGCCACCCCGTCGTCATCGCGGACGCCGCCGCGCGGTCGCCTCCACCTCGATGCGCATCCAGGGCTGGTCGAGCTCGCAGATGACGCTGGTGTTGGCCGGCCGGGCGCGGTCGCACCAGCGCTTGACGATCGGCTTGACGCGGTGGAACTCGGCGCGGCTGGCGGCGAAGACGCGTACGCGCACGAGGTCGTCGAGCCCGCAGCCGGCCCGATCGAGCGCGCGGGCGATGTTGGCGAAGGCGTTGTCGCACTGGCTCTCGACGTCGTCGGGAAAGGCGAGCGTGTCGGGATCGAAGCCGGTCGTCCCGGACACGTGGACGAACTCACCCGCGACGACCGCGCGGGCGTAGCCCGCCCGCTCCTCGAACGGCGCGCCCGAGTAGAGCCGATCGCCGTCGCCCGCGCGGAACAACGCGTCCCAGCGCGGATCGCGGAACTCCTGGATCTCGAGCCGGTAGCCGTCGGGGTCGCGGAAGAAGGCGGCGTAGACCGTGCCGTCCATCTGCGGCGCCGGCGGGCCGTCGAAGGCGACGCCGCGCGCGGTCAACTTGTCGTAGACGCGATCGACGTCGCAGACGAAGCTCACCATCACGCCGGTGGTCCCCCGCGGCCGGTCGGCGCGGTCCGAAACGCCGAGATAGGCGCCGTCGTTGACGCGAAAGAGAACGGCGCGTCTCTGATCGACGACGGGCTCCAAATCGAGCACGTCACGGTAGAAGGCCACGGCCCGCGCCAGGTCGTCGGTGTAGAGGAAGGTGAGTTGCTGACCTTTGGGCACCATCGTCGGAGCTCCGTGGCGAGACGGCCGGGCGGCCGCCGGCGCGCCGGCGCTACCGCCGAACGGATGATCGAACACCCAGGCGCGCTGGGCTAGAGGCGGGAGTAAGCTCGATGTCCGCACCGCTCGCAAAGCCGGCAGCCATGGTCCCCGATCCCGCCCGCGCGGCCGCGTCCCTCATCGACGGCAAGGCGGCGGCGGCGCGGTACCGCGCCGGCCTCGCCGAGCGCGTCGGCGCGCTCGCGGGCGACGCCCCGGCCCCGCGGCTGCGCGTGGTCATCGTCGGCGACCATCCGGCGTCGCGCGCTTACGTCCGCACCAAGGCCCGGGTCGCCGGCGAGATCGGTATCGACGGCGGCCTCGTCGAACTGCCCGACACGATCGCGACCGCCGACCTGCTGGCGGTCGTGCGCGCGCTCAACGACGATCCGGCGGTCCACGGCATCCTCGTCCAGCTGCCGCTGCCGCCACAGGTGGACGCCACCGCGGTGCTCGAGACCATCCATCCGGCGAAGGACGTGGACGGCTTCCACCCGCTCAACGTCGGCCGCATGGTCACCGCGACGCGGCCGGCGGTCGAGGACCTGCTGATCCCCTGCACGCCGTTGGGCTGTTTGCACCTGTTGGGCGAGGTCCACGGCCCGAACGGCCTCGCCGGCAAGCGCGCGGTGGTGCTCGGCCGGTCCAACATCGTCGGCAAGCCGATGGCGGCGCTGCTCCTGGGCGAGGACTGCACGGTGACGACGGCGCATTCCAAGACCCGCGATCTCGCCGGCGTGGTCGGCGCGGCCGACATCCTGGTCGCCGCCGTGGGTCGCGCCGGGCTGGTGCGGGGCGAGTGGCTGCGTCCCGGGGCGACCGTGCTCGACGTCGGCATGAACCGGCTGGAGCACGCCGACGGCACCAAGCGGCTCACCGGCGACGTCGCCTTCGACGAGGCGGTCGAGGTCGCGGGTGCGATCACGCCGGTGCCCGGCGGGGTCGGGCCGATGACGGTGGCGATGCTGATGCGCAACACGCTCACCGCCTTCGCGCGGCAGACCGGGGTCGCCGTTTGAAGCGCTACGGCGCCTGGCGTTTGTTGACGGAAGGGCTCGGCGGCAACCGCGGCTGGGAGAAGGTCTGGCGCGAGCCGGAGCCCAAAGCGGCTTACGAGGTCGTGATCGTCGGCGGCGGCGGCCACGGCCTCGCCACCGCCTACTATCTGGCGAAGGAGTTCGGCGTCACCGACGTCGCCGTCGTCGAGAGGGGCGATCTCGGCACCGGCAATGTCGGCCGCAACACGACCATCGTGCGCTCCAACTACATGCTCGGGCCCAACGCCCATTTCTACGAGCACGCGCTGAAGCTGTGGGAGGGCCTGGAGCGCGAGCTCGACTTCAACACCATGGTGTCGCAGCGCGGGGTGTTGAACCTCTACCACTCGGATGCCCAGCGCGACGCCTTCGCCCGGCGCGGCAACGCCATGCGGCTGGCCGGCATCGACGCCGAGCTGGTGAGCCGCGAGCAGGTGCGCGAGCTCGCGCCGATCCTCGACTTCGACAACGCCCGGTTTCCGATCGAAGGTGGGCTGTTGCAGCGCCGCGGCGGCACCGTGCGCCACGACGCCGTGGCCTGGGGCTATGCCCGCGC
>CAZCVH010000080.1:0-8218 GCA_964502115.1 uncultured Geminicoccaceae bacterium | reverse complement strand
GACCACCGAGATCTACACTCTTTCCCTACACGACGCTCTTCCGATCTCCCCACGCCCGGCGCTCGGCGGGGCGCCACGGTGCCTCACAGCTCGGCGAAGAGGTCGGTGGAGAGGTAGCGCTCGGCGAAGGAGGCGACGATGACGACCACCGTCTTGCCCGCCATCTCCGGCCGTTGGCCGAGCTCGATGGCGGCGGCCACGGCGGCCCCCGACGAGATGCCGACCGCCATGCCCTCCAGCCGCGCGAGCGCGCGCGCCGTGGTGAACGCCGTCTCGTTGCCGATGCCGAGCACCTCGTCGATGAGGTCGGTGTCGAGCACCTCGGGCACGAAGCCGGCGCCGATGCCCTGGATCTGGTGCGCGCCCGGACGCCCGCCGGTCAGGACCGGGCTGTCCTCGGGCTCGACCGCCACCACCTTGAAACCCGGCCGGCGTGATTTGAGGATGCGGGCGACGCCGGTGAGCGTGCCGCCGGTGCCCACCCCGGCGACGAAGGCGTCGACCTCGCCCGCGGTGTCGGCCCAGATCTCCTCGGCGGTAGAGACGGCGTGGACCTCGGGATTGGCGGGATTGTCGAACTGCTGGAGCATCACCGCCCCCGGCAGGGTCGCCACCAGGCTGCGGGCGCGCTCGATCGCGCCGGTCATGCCGCGCTCGCCCGGCGTCAGTTCGAGCTCACAGCCGAGCAGGCGCAGCATCTTGCGGCGCTCGACCGACATGCTCTCGGGCATGGTGAGGATCAGCCGGTAGCCCCTGGCGGCGGCGACGAAGGCGAGCGCGATGCCGGTGTTGCCGGAGGTGGGCTCGACCAGCGTCGCGCCGGGGGCGAGCCGGCCCTCGACCTCGGCGGCGCGAACCATCGCGAGCGCGATGCGGTCCTTGACCGAGGCCAGCGGGTTGAAGAACTCGAGCTTGGCGAGCACGCGCGCGCCGCAGCCCTCCGCCGCCGGCAGGCGGTTGAGCCGGACCAGAGGCGTGCCGCCGATGGTCTCGGTGATATCGTTGAAGACGTGGCCGACCGCCGGTCTCAGCCCGAAGCGCTCGGTGTCGTTGCCGTCCATATCGGGTTCCCAGCGCCGTGTCGTGTGGTATCGACGAGCGGATCAGATGACGAAGTCGACGCCCGGTGTCGCCTCCGAAGCGACATGGCGCTCGGCGGCGCGGCGGCAAAGGTCGTCGATGGTGACGGCGTCGAGACGCTGCATCAGCTCGGCCTCGACCTCGTCCCAGAACGGCTGCACCACCGCGTCGCCGAGCGCGGAGCTGGCGCGGCCGTCCTCGTCGGCGACCTGGCCGTCGAGCCCGCGCACCACCCGCACGACGTCGCCGACGGCGATCCGCCGGCGCTCGCGCGCCAAGCGATAGCCGCCGCGCGGGCCGCGCACCCCCTTCAGGATGCCGGCGCGCACCATCTGCTGCATGACCTGCTCCAGATAGCGCCGCGGCAGGTTGAGCCGGCGCGCGATGTCCTGGCTCTGCACCGGCTCGGCGCCGCCGTGATAGGCGATGTCGCACACCGCCTCGAGGGCGAGCGCCAGTTTCTTCGACGGCCGCATCATGTCGATTCCTCCCCCCTCGTGGTGTCGGCGTCGCCGCGGCGCCCCGCCAGCCCGGTCGAGCCGAAGCCGCCGGCCCCGCGCGCGCTCGCGGCGGCGTCGACCGCGCCCTCGACGAAGCGCGCGTCGAGGACCGACGCGAAGACGATCTGAGCGATCCGCATGCCGGGCTCGATCACCATCGACGCGCTGCCGAGCTGGACCAGCGCCACCATCAGTTCGCCGCGGTAATCGGCGTCGATCGTGCCCGGCGCGTTGACGACGGTCAGCCCGTAGCGCAGGGCCAGGCCCGAGCGTGGCCGCACCTGGCCCTCGAAGCCGGCCGGGATGGCGAGCCGCAGCCCGGTCGGCACCGCGGCGCGTTCGAGCGGCGCCAGCGTCAGCGGCCGCGCCACCGCGGCGTGCAGATCGAAGCCGGCGGCGAGCGCCGACGCTTTCGCGGGCAACGGCAGCGCGCGGCCGTGCGGCAGCCGCTCGACGGTGACGGCGAGCGCGGCCGTCAACCGGCACCCGCCGCCGCGACGGCCTCGGTCCCCAACGCGTCGGCGATCCGCGCGACGAGCCGCTCGGCGAGTTCGGTCTTGGCGAGTTCGGGCCACGGCTCCGCCCCGCCGTCGCGCTCGAACAGGACGACGCGGTTGCGCGCGCCGCCGAAGGTGCCCGTCGCCGGCGAGACGTCGTTGGCGAGCAACCAGTCGCAGCCCTTCTTGGCGAGCTTGGCACGAGCATGGCGCTCGACATCCTCGGTCTCGGCGGCGAAGCCGACGACCAGCCGGGGCCGGCGGCGCGGGCCGGCCCCGGCCAGCGTCTTCAAGATGTCGGGATTGGCGGTGAGGGTGACCGTGGGCGTCGCACCGTCGTCGGCCTTCTTGAGCTTGGCGTCGCGGACCTCGGCCGGGCGCCAATCCGCCACCGCCGCCGCACAGACGG
Source organism: uncultured Geminicoccaceae bacterium (assembly GCA_964502115.1). GTDB lineage: Bacteria > Pseudomonadota > Alphaproteobacteria > Geminicoccales > Geminicoccaceae > JAAAPF01. Next base: position 5,732 of record CAZCVH010000080.1, on the reverse strand, counting down.
CGATGTCGGCGGGCAAGGCGGCGTCGACCGCGTCGGCCATCTCGCGCGCGCTCTCCACCTCGACCGTCGTCACCCCCGCCGGCGCCGGCAGCGCGACGGGCCCGGTCACCAGCGTCACCTCGGCGCCGGCGCGGGCGAGGGCGTCGGCGATGGCGTGGCCCTGGCGGCCCGAGGAGCGGTTGGCGAGAAAGCGCACCGGGTCGAGCGGCTCATGGGTCGGCCCGCTGGTGACGATGGCGCGCCTGCCCTGGAGCCGCCCGGCGCCGCCGTCCAGCCGTGCCCGGATGGCGTCGACGATCGCGGCGGGCTCGGCCATGCGGCCGGTACCGACCTCGCCGCAAGCCATGTCGCCACCCTCGGGCCCGACGAAGGCGAGACCGTCCTCGCGCAGCTGCGCGACGTTGCGGCGGGTGGCGGCGTGCTCCCACATCAGCGGGTTCATCGCCGGCGCCACCAGCACCGGCTTGTCGGTGGCCAAGAGCGCCGTGGTGGCGAGATCGTCGGCATGGCCGTGCGCCATCTTGGCCATGAGATCGGCGGTGGCCGGGGCGACGACGACCAGGTCGGCCTCGCGCGACAGCCGGATGTGGCCCATCTCGGCCTCGTCGGTGAGCGAGAAGAGGTCGTCGTAGACCTTGTCGCCGGCGAGGCTCGCCAGCGACAGCGGGGTGACGAATTCGCGCCCGCCGCGGGTGAGGATCGCGCGCACCGCGACCTCGCGCTCCCGCAGGCGGCGGACGACCTCCAACGTCTTGTAGGCGGCGATCCCGCCGCCGACGACGAGGAGAATACGGTGATGGCGCGCGGTCGGCGTGGTCACGGAGATTGCCCACCGGTGCAATGTTGAACCTCTCGGTTACACCAAAGGCGCAGGGCTGTGAAGAACCCCTCCCGCCTCGCACGCGGTGTCGGCGAGCGACCCGCGTTGGGGGCGTCGGCGCCCTCACCTCGGCGTCAGACGGCGTCGGCTTCGCCGTATTCGCAGCCGCCGTGGCTGCCGTCGAAGACGTCGATCAAGCGATCGCCGCCGCGCCGGCGCTCGTAGAGTTCGACGGTGCCGCCGGCCCAGCCGCCGTTCCACAGCCGCCGATGCGGACGCCGACCGTCCGGGTTCTCGTAGCGGAACCGTTGCATGTGCGATTGCGGACAGGAGAAGTCGATCTTGATGCGGGCGCGCCGGTTCCAGGCTTCGAGCCGCCAACGGACCCGCCCGTCGTGTTCGCCGTAGTACATGCGCTGGCCGGGCCGCGTCCACAGTTTGGAAAAGTTGAACTCGTACAACCGGCTTTCGTGGTGAAATGCCACCAGCAGGCGACGGGTCAGGGCGACGCCCCACAGCACCGGTTCGGCCCCGCCGACGACCAGGCTGGTGGCGGGTAGGTGCCGGCCGTGACGGCGGCTGACCAGCCGATTGCAGTTCAACCAGACCCACAGCCGCGTGAAGTCTTCGCCCCAATTCTTGTCCTGGTAACCCGCACTGGTCTCCGGTCGGACGTCGAAGACGCGGCCGTCGAAGCGGACTTCGCCGGTGTAGCGGCTCAGCATGCCGGGCACGTGCCAATACATCTGGAAGGCGCGCAGCGCCCGGAACAGGCGGGAGGCACCGTAGCCGACGTCGTAGCTCAGGACGCGCTCGACGGTCAGCTCCCAGGTGAGCTCGCCCGCGTCGCTCAGATACTCGGGATGCGCCGCTGCCTCCTGCGGCGTCAGCCGCACGGCGCCCTGGAGCTGTCGGTCGGTCAGCTCGTGGGGGCCGATTTGCACCCGCAACGGCGCCGACACCATCGTGACGTCGGCGATACCGTAGTGATTGTGGATCTGCACCGACCCGCCGGGCTGCCAGGTGCCCGCCTTGAGCATGGCGTAGGAGGGCCGGACCCCGCGGGCGCGGTTGGCGGGGAGCTGTCCGAACACCGGCCGCTCGCCACCGAGTGCCGGATTGAGCACGAAATACTAAATGAAGAACGGCTGGACCCGCTCGGTGGCCCGCAGCGCGTGCCACCACCAGTCGTAGCCGCGGCGCGCGAGCCGTCCCCCGAGCATGAAGCCGTTGCGTCGATCCACCCGCCGTCTCGCAGCTCGGCCGACCGCGACCGCGGTGGCGAGGTCGATCGCGCGCTCAGGCGGCGCGAACGGCGGTGGCCGCGACGCGGCCGCAGAAGTCCAGGATCGGCGCCGCCGCCCGCGGCCAGTCCGGCTCGAGCATCATGGCGTGGGCGAGACCGTCGAGCACCACCGGGCGCACGCCGTACCAGGTCGCCGTGGCACGGACGTCGTCCGCCGGCACCAGCCGGTCGACCGCCCCGCCGACGACGGCGACCGGCGGCAGGCCGAGCGGCCACGGCGCGATCGGCCGGCCGCCCAGGAGCTCGAGGCCGACCAGCGGGCTCTCGTCGTGGGCGTCGGCGAGAAAGGTGCGAAAGGCATGGTCGTCGACCGCCTCGGTGAACAACACGCGGCGCATGGCGTCCGGCTCGACCGCGCCGACGCCGAGGCCGTTCAACAGCCACAGCTGATGAAACAGCGTCGGGTCCGCCACCATCAGCCGGAGCGACGCCGGCCCCAGACCCCAGGGCGGGACGCTGGCGAGCAGCACGGCGCCGGCGGGGCGACCGCCGGCGCGCAGGAAGGCCTGCAGCACCGCGCCGCCCATCGAAAAGCCGACGACGACGGTGGGCCGCGCGATCGCCGCCAGCGCGCCTCGCAGATCGGCGACGTAGTCGGCGAGGGTGAAGGTCTTGAGGCGCTCGCGGCCGGCGCTTTCGCCGTGACCGCGAAACGACAGCGCGTGCGCGCGAAAGCCGGCGGCGGCGAAGGCGTCGAGGAAATGCTCGGCGAAGATGCGCGCGCCGGTGCAGATGCCGTGCAGGAACAACACGTCCACCGGCTGCGCCGGCCCTCGCGGCACGGCGGTGAGCCGTTCCAGTTGCCAGCCGTCGGCGCTGGTGGCCGTCAACACGTGCGTCGTCATGCCCGCCTCACCACGAATTCCGCGATCTCTTGCGCCGCCCGGTCGTAGATGCACTCGAAGTCGAACGGTCGCCACTCGGCGCCGGGGCGATAGTACCGCCCCGAGCCGACGACGCGCACCCGATCGTCCTCGACCGGGAACGCCGTCAGGCTGGCGTCGTCGGCCTGCACCCGCTCGACCCCCTCGATCTGCCGGGGCACCTCGCTGAACACGGCGATCGTGCAGGCGCTGGCGTGGACGGTCCGCAGGTCGGCGGGCGCACCGCCCGGGGGGATTTCGGCGGCCGGCATCGGCGGCGGTGCCGGCAGCGTCCGGGGCTCGCGCTCGGCGCGCGCGGGCGGTTCCGAGCCGGCGCAGGCGGCGAGCGCGAGCGCGCCCAGAACGGCGGCGGCGCGGCGGGCCATGGACCCCTCCTTCGAACGTGCGCGATCTGCCTAGCGCATTCGGCGCGCACCCGCCAAGCCGTCACACGCCGAGCCGTCACGCGCAGGAGGCGAAGGCTGCGCCCGCGCCGCGCGGTGTCTTGCCTTCCGCGCCGGCAATGTTCATTTTCGAATGCACGGCCGGCGTGCGACGTCGGCCGCTCGTACGTCGGGACGGACGCACGCGGGGAGAAGCGGATGCGGCGTGCATGGTGGATGTCGGCGCTGGTGATCGCCGGCGTGGTCGCGGCGCCGCCGCCCGCTCCGGCGGCGGACGGGCAGGGGCGCTTCGCCGGTCACGGCTGGGCCGCCGGCCGCTGCGAGGCCCTGGTCAGCGCCGTCGAAGACGAGGAGAGTATCGACCGCCCGCTCTTCGTCGGCTGGATCGCCGGCTATCTCACGGGCGCCAACGTCTACAAGTCCGACACGTTCGACATCGCGCCCCTGGCGCCGGCAGAGGTGGTCGCCAACATCGTTCTGCAGCAGTGCCAGCGCAATCCCGACGCGGCGGTGGTCGAGGTCATGGTGGCGGTGGCCGAGGAGCTGTCGACCCAGAGCCTGCGCTCCGGTCGGCCGGTTTTGGAACTGCAACACGAAGGGCAGACGGTGCGGGTGCATCAGGAGATCTTCCGCCGCACCCAGAACGCGCTGAAGCAACTGGGTTTCTACGACGGCGGCATCGACGGTGCCTACGGGCCGCAGAGCCGCCGCGCGCTGATGCGCTTTCAAGAAGCCCGCGGCTTGGAGGTCTCCGGTTTGCCCGACGAGCCGACGCTGATGGAACTGTTCTTCAATTCGGCCGACGCCGGGGCCGAGGTCGGCCCGAGCGGAGGCGGCGATGGCTGAGCCGACGTCGACGCCGGGGCTGCCGTTCTTCTTTTTCGGCACGCTCATGGACATCGACGTCTTGAGCCGGGTGGTGGCGCGGCCCGTCGCCCCGGTCGAGATGGCCGACGGCTGGCTCTGGGGCTATCGGCGCCACGCCGCACGCGACGCGCCCTACCCCGTTCTGCGCCCGCATCCCGCCTGCCATGTCAAAGGCCGGTTGTTCGAGCCGCGCAGCGTCGACGAGCGCGCCCGCGTCGACCATTTCGAAGCCGACGAGTACGAGCCGGCGATCCTGCGCGTGCAGGCCGGTACGCGCATGGTGGCGGCCAACACCTATCTCGATCTCGACGACGTGTTCGACGTGGTCGAGGGGGACTGGTCCCTCAACTGGTTCCAGACGGTCGAGAAGCCGCACTACCTGGCGGCCTGCGACGGCTGGATGGCCGATTACGCCGTGGCGTAACCGCGACCCGCCCGCCCCCGGTGGCTCAGGCCGCACGCGGCGCGAGCGCGCCGGCGGCCTCGTGGAGGAGCGCCGCGCCGGCATCGGCGTCGCGCATCCGCTCGCTCAGGATGCGCCGCCAGCGGCGCGCGCCCGGCCGGCCCTGGAACAGGCCCAGGACGTGGCGCAGCACCGCCGCCGCCGGCACGCCCTCGGCCCGGCGCGCCTCGACGTAGGCCGCCAATTCCGCGAGCACCCGGCCGTCGTCGAGCGCGGGGGCGGGGCGGCCGTGAGCGGCGGCGACCAACGCCGGCAGAGCGCCGGGGTTGTGGTAGGCCGCGCGCCCCACCATCACGCCGTCGACCCACGGCATCGCCGACCGCACGGCGTCGGGCGTGGTCAAGCCACCGTTGAGCACGATCCGCAACTCGGGATGGCGCTGCTTGAGACGGGCGACGACATCGTAGCGCAAGGGCGGCTTCTCGCGGTTCTCCTTGGGGCTCAACCCCTGAAGCCAGGCCTTGCGGGCGTGGACGACGAAGGTGTCGACTCCGCTTCGAGCGCAGCTGGCGACGAAGCGCTCGAGAAAGGCCTCCTCCTCGCAGTCGTCGACCCCGATGCGGCACTTGACGCCGACTTCGCGCGCCGTCGCCGCGCGCATCGCGGCCAGCACGTCGCGCACGCGCTCGGGCTCGCGCATCAAGCACGCGCCGAAGCGGCCGCGCTGGACGCGATCGGAGGGGCAACCGCAGTTGAGGTTGTAGCCGTCGTAGCCCCAGGGCTCGGCCAGCCGCACGGCCTGGGCCATCTCCTCGGGCTCGCTGCCGCCGAGTTGCAGCACCACGGGATGCTCGGCCGCATCGAACGCCAACAGCCGTGCGCGGTCACCGAAGCGCAGCGCCCCGCTCGTCACCATCTCGGTGAACAACAGCGCGTTCGGCGCCAACAGCCGATGAAACCACCGGCAGTGCCGATCGGTCCAATCCATCATCGGTGCCACCGCCAACCGGTGGTCGTTACGGTTGATGGCGTCAACGGAGTTTTCAGGGACTTGGGTCACGGTGCTCGC
>CAZCVH010000079.1:0-8290 GCA_964502115.1 uncultured Geminicoccaceae bacterium | reverse complement strand
GTCGGCATCCCGGCCGAGTACCGCATGGAGGGCATGGACCCCGAGATCGACGCGGTCTGGCGCCAGGGCATCGACTGGCTGAAGGCGCAAGGGGCGGAGATCGAGGACATCTCGCTGCCGCACACCCGCTACGCCCTGCCGGCCTACTACATCATCGCCCCGGCCGAGGCCTCCTCCAACCTCGCCCGCTACGACGGCATGCGCTACGGCCTGCGCGTGAAGGGCAAAAACCTCGCCGAGACCTACGCCAAGACCCGCGGCCAGGGCTTCGGCGACGAGGTCCAGCGCCGCGTCCTCATCGGCACCTACGCCCTCTCCGCCGGCTACTACGACGCTTATTACCTGAAGGCGCAGAAGGTGCGCCGGCTGATCTCCGACGACTTCCACAAAGCCTTCGCGGACGTCGACGTCATCCTGACGCCGACGGCCCCCTCGGCGGCCTTCCGCGAGGGCGAGAAGGCGGACGACCCGGTGGCGATGTATCTGAACGACGTCTTCACCGTGCCGACGAGCCTCGCCGGCCTGCCGGCGATGAGCGTGCCCGGCGGGCTCAACGGCCACGGCCTGCCCTTGGGCCTGCAGCTCATCGGCCGGCCCTGGGACGAGGCCACGGTGTTGCGCGCGGGCGCCGCGATCGAGCGCGCGGCCAAGTTCGACGTCGAGCCCTACGGTCTGGAGCAGGGCGCATGACCTACACCATCGACGGCGCCACGGGCACGTGGGAGATCGTCTGCGGGCTCGAGGTCCACGCCCAGGTCATCTCGACCGCCAAGCTGTTCTCTGGGGCGTCCACCACCTACGGCGGGACGCCCAACTCCCAGGTCTCGCCCATCGATGCCGGCATGCCGGGCATGTTGCCGGTGGTGAACCGCGAGTGCATCGCCCGGGCGGTGCGCACCGGCCTCGGCCTGCGCGCCGCCATCAACAAGGTCTCGGTGTTCGAGCGCAAGAACTACTTCTACCCCGACCTGCCGCAGGGCTATCAGATCAGCCAGTACCAGCACCCGCTGGTGGGCGCGGGCACGCTCTATCTCGACCTGCCCGACGGCGACACCAAAGCGATCGGCATCACGCGGCTGCACGTCGAGCAGGACGCCGGCAAGTCGATGCACGACGCCCACGACGACGCGACGCTGATCGACCTCAACCGCTCGGGCGTGGCGCTGATGGAGATCGTCTCGGAGCCCGACATCCGCTCGCCGGACGAGGCCGTGCTCTACATGCGCAAGCTCCGCACCATCCTGCGCTATCTCGGCACCTGCGACGGCAACATGGAGGAGGGCAGCCTGCGCTGCGACGCCAACGTCTCGGTGCGGCCGGTGGGCGATCCGCACTTTCGCACCCGCTGCGAGATCAAGAACGTCAATTCGATGCGCTTCGTCGCCCGCGCCATCGAGTACGAGGCCAAGCGCCAGATCGAGCTCTACGAGACCGGCGGCACGGTCGAGCAGGAGACGCGCCTGTTCGACTCCAACAAGGGCGAGACCCGGTCGATGCGCTCGAAGGAGGAGGCGCACGACTACCGCTACTTCCCCGACCCGGACCTCCTGCCGCTCGAGCTCGACGACGCCGAGATCGAGGAGTGGCGCGCGGCCCTGCCGGAGTTGCCGGACGAGAAGAAGGCGCGCTTCATCGACGAGTACGGCCTGTCGGCCTACGACGCCGGCGTGCTCGTCGCCGAGCGCGCCACCGCCGACTATTTCGAGGCGGCGGCCCGGGGCCGCGACGCCAAGGCGGCGGCGAACTGGTGCATCAACGAGCTCTTCGGCCTGTTGAACAAGTCGGGCATGGAGATCACCGACAGCCCGGTCAAGCCGAACCAGCTGGGCGAGCTCCTGGATCTCGTCGCCGACGAGACGCTCTCGGGCAAGCTCGCCAAGGACGTCTTCGCGGTCATGTTCGAGAGCGGTGAGGACCCGTCGCACATCGTCGAGACCCGCGGCATGAAGCAGGTCACCGACATGAGCGCGATCGAGCCGATCATCGACCGGCTCATCAAGGACAATCCCGGCCAGGTCGAGACCTACAAGAAAAACCCCAAGGTCATCGGCTGGTTCACCGGCCAGGTCATGAAGGCGACGGGCGGCAAGGCCAACCCGCAGGCGGTGCAGGAGGTCTTGAAGCCGAAGCTGGATGCGGCCGCGGGCGAATAAGCGGAGCGCCGGCTTACGGCGCACCTTCGGCATCGAGCCGGCGGCGGCCTTCGACCTTCAGCCGCTCGACGTCGAGGGGCCGCGCCTCGCCGCTGGCCTCCCCCTCGCGCCAAGCGACGGCGAGCCGTTCGTGCTCTTCCAGGAGGCGAAGCGCGGCGCGCACGACGTCGCTCGCGTCCGCGTACCGTCCGCTCGCGACCTCCTCGTCGACGAAGGCCTCGAAGCGCTCACCGAGGGTGAAGGTTCTGGACACGGCAACCCTCGCGTTGGACGTCTCATCCCGTGTCCGAACTCTGCGCGCGCGCTCCCTCGCCCGCAAGCGGTGGACGCGTCAGCGGCGCGTTGAGTGGGGCCGGTCGCGCGCGTACATAGGAGGGTATGGAAGACCTCGAACGCGACGTCGTCCGGTTGCAGGAGCGCGTGGCGCGGCTTGAGAGCCTGCGGCAGCGCTTCTACGATATCCTACCGGCGGCGGTGAACATCGCGGTGATCCTGTTCGTCATCGTCCAGCTCATGGGCTTCGACGACCGCCTGGACGGCGTCGAACAGCGCCTGGACGGCGTCGAACAGCGGATGGACGCGCTCGAACAGCGGATGAGCGCGCTGGAGCGCAATCAAGAGCGCGTCCTGGAGCTTCTCGAAGCACGCTGAGCGGCCGGCCTTCCCGGCGCGTTCTCAACGGCTTGGGCGGGCTTGAAGGGCGCCCGCCGAACGGTTAGATCGCCGCTCGCGACGACAGGGGGCGGCGGCCGGTCGCGGGTCCGCCGCGAAGCGCCGCCGCGGCGCGGCGCGCGTGACGAGGGAGCGAAGGGATGGACGTCCTCCTCGACGTCGAGGGGCTGACCAAGCAGTTCGGCGCGCTCACCGCGGTCGACGACGTGAGCTTTCAGGTCCACCGCGGCGAGGTGGTGGGCTTTCTCGGGCCCAACGGCGCCGGCAAGTCGACGACGATGCGCATGCTCACGGGCTACCTGCCGGCCGACGCCGGCCGCGCCGAGCTCTGCGGCGTCGACGTCCAACGCGAGCCCGTGCGGGCGCGCACGAAGCTCGGCTACCTGCCGGAAGGTGCGCCCGCCTACGGCGACATGACGCCGTTGGGCCTTCTCACCTTCGTCGCCCAGGTCCGCGGGCTCTCAGGCGCCCAGCGCGAGCAGCGGCTGCGCGAGGTGCGCGAGCGGCTGCAGCTCGACCGCGTCTGGCGCCGGCCGATCGAGACCCTTTCCAAGGGCTTCAAGCGCCGCGTCGGCGTCGCCCAGGCGATCCTGCACGACCCCGAGCTCTTGGTCCTCGACGAGCCCACCGACGGCCTCGACCCCAACCAGAAGTTCGAGGTCCGCCGCTTCTTGAAGGACATCGCGGCCGACAAGGCGATCTTGATCTCCACCCACATCCTGGAGGAGGTCGACGCCATCTGCGACCGGGCGATCATCGTCGCCAACGGGCGCATCGTGGCGGACGGCACCCCGGCGGCGCTCGAGGCGCGCGCGGTCGACCACAACGTCGTCGCCGTCACGCTGCCGTCCGACGCCCGCGAGCGGGCGCTGAGCGCCTTCGCGGACGCCGAGGGCGTGGCCGATGTCCGCGCCGCCAACGACGAGGGCGGCGCGGGCGAGGTCGTGCTCTTGGTGCGGCCGGCCCACGGCACCGACGTGCTCGCCCGGGTGCACGAGGCCAGCCGCGCCGCCGATCTGCCGGTGCGCGAGATCAGCCGCCGCCGCGGCCGCCTCGACGACATCTTCCGCACGCTCACCAGCGCCGCCTGAGGGAGGACCGACGATGCGGACCGCGTTGCTCGTCACCCGGCGGGAGCTCGAGGCCTATTTCACCTCGCCTTTGGCCTACGTCTTCATCATCATCTTTCTGGCACTGGGCGGGGCGCTGACCTTCTACCTCGGCGGCTTCTTCGAGCGCGGTCGCGCCGACCTCTCGGCCTTCTTCGTCTTCCACCCCTGGCTCTACCTCTTCTTGATCCCGGCCTTGGGCATGCGGCTTTGGGCCGAGGAGCGCAAGGCGGGCACGCTCGAGTTCCTGTTGACGCTGCCGCTCGGCACCACCGCGGCGGTCGTCGGCAAGTTCCTGGCGGCGTGGGTCTTCGCCGGCATCGCGCTCTTGTTGACCTTTCCCTTGTGGCTCACGGTCAACTGGCTGGGTCAGCCGGACAACGGCGCGATCGCGGCGGGCTATCTCGGCTCCTGGCTGATGGCCGGCGGCTTTCTGGCGCTCTCCGGCGTCGTCTCGGCGCTCACCAAGAACCAGGTCATCGCCTTCGTCGGCGCCACCGCGCTCTGCTTTCTCTTCATGGTGAGCGGGCTGCCGCTGGTGCAGGGCGTGTTCCAGGGCTGGGCGCCGGCGGCGGTGGTCGACGTCGTGGCGTCCTTCAGCTTCCTCACCAACTTCGACGCCATCCAGAACGGCGTGGTCGACGGCCGCCACCTCGTCTTCTTCGGCTCGCTCATCGTCGCGAGCCTGGCGATCAACGTCGCCGTCGTCGAACTCAACAAGGGGGCGTGAGGAGACCCGATGGTCAAGCTGGGCCAACGCCTCAACCGCCGCAGCACGGCGATCGGTGTCGTCGTCGCCGCGCTCGTCACCTTCGTCGCGGTCAACATCGTCGCCCGCGCGGAGCTCGGCGGCTGGAGGCTCGACCTCACCGAGGACCGGCGCTTCACCGTCTCGGCGGGTACCGAGCGCGTGCTCGCCGACATCGACGAGCCGATCACGCTGCGCTTCTACCGCTCCGACGACCTCGGCCGGATCGGGCCCGACATCGAGGCCCACGCCGACCGCGTCGACGACTTCCTCGCCGAGTACGCGGCGCTGGCCGACGGTATGCTGGAGATCGAGCGCATCGCGCCCGAGCCCTTCTCGCCGGAGGAGGACCAGGCCGTGGCCGACGGGCTCAGGGGGCTGCCGACCGGGCCATCGGGCGAGCAGGCCTATCTGGGTCTCGCCGGGCTCAACATGACCGACGACCGCGAGGCCGTCCCGTTCCTCGCGCCCGATCGGATCGACTTTTTGGAGTACGACCTGACGCGGCTGATCCACGACCTCGCCAACCCGGACAAGCCGATCTTGAAGACCGTCGGCGGGCTGCCGCTTTTCGGCAGCCCGCAGAACCAGTTCCAGCGCTGGGCGGTGGCCGAGGACCTGGAAGAGGTGTTCGAGGTCGAGCGCAGCATGGGCGAGATCGACCGCATCGAGGCGGACGTCGACGTCGTGCTGTTGGGCCAGCCGCGCGATCTCTCACCCCGCACGGCCTACGCGATCGATCAGTTCGCGCTTCGGGGCGGCCGTGTGATCGCCGTGCTCGATCCCTTCTTCGAGGAGGGCGCCGCGCCGCGCCAGCCGCCCGGCGCCTTCGGCGGCGTCGACGCGCTGTTGGAGGCCTGGGGGATCGCGGTCGATGCCGAGACCATCGTCGGCGACCGCCGGACCGGGCGCCGCGTCCAGGTGGCCGACGACGCCGGCCGGGCTGTGGTGACCACCTATCCGGTGTGGTTCACCGCCAGCGGCGACCAGCTCGCGGCCGACGAGCCGATCCTGGCGCAGCTCGACCAGCTCGCCTTCCACTCGCCGGGCGCGGTGGCGCCGGTGGAGGGGGCCACGACGACCTTCACCCCGCTGGTCGAGACCACCGCGGACGCCGCCACCTTCGAGCGCACCGAGCTCACCCCGCCCGATCCGGTCGCCATCATGGAGACCTACGAGCCGGCGGGTGAGCGGCGCACGCTGGTGGCGCGCGTCGCGGGCGAGGTGGCGACGGCGTTCGCGGACGGCCCGCCGGACGGGGCCGAGGACGTCACCGCCGCGGACCATCTCGCCGCGAGCACCGCACCCCTGCGCCTCGTCGTCGTCACCGACGCCGACTTCCTCGCCGACCGCACCTGGCTGCAGCGCCAGCAGCTTTTGGGCCAGGAGTTCGCCGTGCCGGTTGCCAACAACGGCGACTTCGCGGTCAACGTCGCCGAGAACCTCGCCGGCGGCGAGGGGCTGATCGCGCTCCGCGGTCGCGGCTTCGATCCGCGCCCCTTCACCGTCATCGAGGAGATGGAGCGCGCCGCCGAGCGCCGCTTTCGCGCCAAAGAGCAGGAACTGGTGCAGCGTCTCGAGGAGACCCGGGCCAAGATCGACGAGATCCGCGCCGAGGAGCAGGCGGGCGGGGTCGTCCTCACCGCCGCGCAGGAGGAGGCCGTCGCCGATTTCCGCGCCCAGCTCCTCGACATCCGCTCCGAGCTGCGCGACGTCCGTTACCGCCTCGACGAGGACGTCGAGCAGCTCAAGAGCCGCTTGCGCACCGCCAACATCTGGGGCGTGCCGGTGGTGGTCGGCGCCTTCGCGATCGGCCTGTTGGTGTGGCGCCGCCGCCAGGGCGAGCGCAGCGCCAAAGCGCGTTGAGGAGGGACCGAGGAGGAAAGATGGGACCGCGTGCGCTGATCCTTTGGAGCGTGGCGGCCGTGGTGTCGACGGTCGCCGCCGTGACCGTCAGCCTCGACGCCCGCCGCGACGTCGCCGAGGCGGCGCGCCTCGACGAGCCGGTGTTCCCGGCGCTGCGGCGCGCGCCCGAGACCGCGGCCGTCGTCACCGTCGCCCACGCCGGCGACGAGCTCCGGGCCGAGCGCGCCGGCGCGCGCTGGATCGTGCCCGCCGAGCACGGCTACCAGGCCGATGCGGCCGCCGTGCGCGACCTTCTGACCGGGCTCGCCGATCTGCGCTGGGCGGCGCCGCGCACCGCGCTCGAGGAGCGTTATCCCCGCCTCGAGGTGGGCGAGCCGGGCCCCGAGAGCGCCGCCAAGCGCGTCACCGTCACCGCCGAAGACGGCGCGGTCCTGGCCGACGCCGTCGTCGGCAAGCGCAGCCGGGCGATCACCGCCGACGAGCGCGGCACCTATCTGCGCCTGCCCGACGGCGAGCGCGCCTGGCTCGCCAAGGGCACCATCGAGGTCGCCACCGCCGCGGTCGACTGGCTCGCGAGCGACCTGGCGAGCGTGGCGCAGGACGAACTCGAGACGCTGGTCGTCGCACCGGCCGAGGGCGAGGGCTTCACCGTCGCTCGGACGTCGCCCGACGAAGATCTCACGCTGGTCGACCAGGTGCCCGCCGAGCGCTCGACCGATCCGGCCGCGATCCGTCGCCTCGCCGGCGTCGTCGCCGGGCTGCGCTTCGAGGACGTGCTGCCGGCCGACGAGGTCGAGTGGCCCGAGGCGGTCACCACCGTCACCGCCACCAGCTTCGTGGGCCGGACGCTGAAACTGGAGCTGGCGACGCTCGCCGGCGGGCAGCGCTGGGTCCGTTTCGACGACGTCGCCGACTGGGTCTACCGGCTGCCGAGCTTCCAGCTCGACCGGCTCGACAAGCGTCTCGCCGACCTCTTCGCCGAGCCCGACGCCTCTTGAAGCCCCGCCGTCGACCGCCGGCCGCGCCGTCGCCGCCCATGCCGTCGCCGGCGGGGTGGCGGGGCGAGGGTGATACCGCGCCGCGGCCGCGGCCGGGCGTCGGCGCGCTCACCGCGCCAAGCGGTAGGTCGCGTGGCAGCTGCGACAGGTGGAGGTGACGAACTGCATGGCGGAAAGCACGTTCTCGTAGTCCTCGACCATCGGCGGGTCGCCGACCGCGTCGGCGGTGGCGGCGAACTCCTGGGCGGCCTGGTGGAACGTCCGGCCCATGGCGCGGAAGTCGTCGGGGACGTAGCGCCCCGGCCCCGTCGTGCCGGCGACGCCGCTCGCCGGTCCGGCGCCGCCGAAGCCGCGGCCGGGCTCCCAGCCCTGCGCCTTCAGGGCCTGGCGGAATTGCCGGATCTCATCCTCGGCGTAGCCCTGCGCCTTCAGACGCTCGTCGAGGCGGTGGCCCATCCGCATGCGGGTCCGGGCGATGTCGGCGGCGCGGTCGAACTCGCCGAAGGCGACCGCGCCCACCAGCTCGTCGAGCGTGTCCATGTGGTCGCGCATCTCGGCGCGGAGCTGCTCGGCCACCTCGGCCGGCAGCTCGATGACGCGGCGCGGGTCCTCGCCCGGCGTGTCGGCGGCGCGGGTGGGGGCGAGGCCGGCGGCGAGCAGCCCGGCGACGAGGGTGACGATCGCGAGCGCGGCGGTGGCGGGGACGGCGGCGAGGCGGCGCATGGACGGGTTCCCGGTGAGGCG
>CAZCVH010000078.1:0-8304 GCA_964502115.1 uncultured Geminicoccaceae bacterium | reverse complement strand
CTCGACCGTCTCCACCCCGGCGAGCCACTCCTCGAGCACGCCCGGGTTGGCGGTGAGCCAAGCCTTCGCCGCGGCCTCGGCGGTCTCGCCCTCCTGCAGGATGGCGGCCATGATCTCGTTCTCCATCGCCAGCGAGAAGACGAGGTTCTCCAACAATGTGGCGAGATTCGAGCAGTCGTCGGTCAGCCCGGCGCGCACGTTGGTGTGGACCGTCGCCCCGCCGTAGTTCGGCCCGAAGACGTCGTCGCCGCCCTCGAGGTAGGTCATGTCGAACTCGGCGTTCATCGGGTGCGGCTCCCAGCCGAGAAAGACGATCGGCTCGTCGTCCGACACGGCGCGGCGGACCTCGGAAAGCATGCCCTGCTCCGAGCTTTCCACCAGCTCGAAGCCGCCGAGAGCGAAGCTGTCGTTCTCGATCATCTCGCGGATCAGGCGGTTGCCGTCGTTGCCGGGCTCGATACCGTAGATCTCGCCGTCGAGCTGCGTCTCGAAATCGGCGATGTCCTCGAAGCCGGTGAGGCCCTCGTCGGCGAGATAGGCCGGTACGGCGAGGGTGTATTTGGCGCCTTCGAGGTTGGCGCGGACGACCTCGACCTCGCCGGTCTCGCGGTAGGGCTCGAGGTCGGCCTTCATCGTCGGCATCCAGTTGCCGAGGAAGACGTCGACGTCGCCGTTGGCGAGGCCGCGGTAGGTCACCGGCACCGACAGCGTCTTGGTATCGACGTCGTAGCCGAGGCCTTCGAGGACCAGCGACGTCGTCGCCGTCGTCGCGGCGATGTCGGTCCAGCCGACGTCGGCGAAGACGAGCTCGCGACACGCCTCCGGCGCGCTCGCCGAGGCGCTCGCGAGCGGGGCCGCGATGGCGAGCGCGCCCGCGAGCGGGGTGAGGCGGCGGCGACGAGACGGCATGCGGGTTCTCCTTTTTGGTCCTCGTGAGCCGGCAGCTTGGTCGCCGCTGCTGCGACGTCAAGGTGCGTTTTCTTTTTTGATTGACCGACCAACAAAGGACGGGCAGTATTCGCGCCATGCCGAAGCTCGGGATGCAGGACGTTCGCCGTCGTCAGCTCATCGACGCGACCTTCGCGACGGTTCAGCGACATGGCCTGGCGGACACGACGATCCAGCGGATCGCGCGCGAGGCGGGGCTCTCGGCCGGGATCGTCCATCACTATTTCACCGACAAGAACGCCCTTTTGGCGGCGACCATGCGGACGCTGCTGGCCGAGCTGCGCGGCGACGTCGTCGACCGTCTCACCGCGGCCGCGACGCCCGAGGGCCGGGTCCGCGCGGTGGTGGCGGCGTGCTTCGCGCCGGCCCAGTTCCGCCCGGCGCTGGTGGCGGCGTGGCTGGCGTTCTGGGCGCAGTCGCCGCACAGCCCCGAGCTGGCGCGGTTGCGCCGGCTCTACGACCGCCGCACCCGCAGCAACCTGGTGGCGCCGTTGGCCGCGCTCCTGCCGCGCGCCGACGCCGAAGCCGCGGCGACCACGCTCGCCGCCATGATCGACGGCTTCTGGCTGCGGGCCGGCGCCGACGCCGGCGGCTTCGGCCGCACCGCCGCCCTCGCCCACGTCGAAGCCTATCTCGACCTCCGGCTCGCCGGGCGGAGTGCCCCGCTCACCGCCGGTGACGCCACTCCACGCGGTAGAGGTCGAAGCGGCGGTCGTTGAGGTTCTGCACGGTGCCGTCGCTGCGCGCCTGTTCCAGATCCGAGAGACGCACATCGGCGAAGGCCACCGCCTCGACGTTCGGGCTGGTGTCGGCGGCGACGCCGTCGCGCGCGAAGGGGAAGTCGCAGGGGGTGACGATGCAGCTCTGGGCGTACTGGATGTCCATGTTCTCCACGCCCGGCAGGTTGCCGCAATTGCCCGAGAGCGCGACGTAGATCTGGTTCTCCACCGCGCGCGCCTGACAGCAGTAGCGCACGCGCAGATAGCTCTGGCGCTCGTCGGTGCAGAAGGGCACGAACAACAGTCGCGCCCCTTGATCAACGAGGTGGCGCGGCAGTTCCGGAAACTCGGCATCGTAGCAGATCAGGACACCGATCGGGCCGCAGTCGGTCATGACGGTCTCGAGCCGGTCGGCCCCCTCGATGTTCCACCAGTAGCGCTCGTTCGGCGTCGGGTGGATCTTGGCCTGCTCGTGGATCGAGCCGTCGCGCAGGCAGATGTAGCAGATGTTGTGGATCGAGCCGTCGGCCATGCGGGTCGGGTGCGAGCCGCCGATGACGTTGATGTTGTAGTCGACGGCGAGGCGTGAGAGCAGCTGCCTCAGCGGCTCGGTGTACTCGTCGAGCCGCGCGATCGCCTCCGGCGCCGGAATGCGCGCGTTCTCGATCGACAACAGCTGCAGCGTGAACAGCTCCGGAAAAACCACGAAGTCCGCCTTGTAGTCGGCGACCACGTCGACGAAATACTCGACGTTCTGACCGAACTCCTCGAACGAGCGCACCCGCCGCTGCTGGTACTGCACGATCGCCAGACGCACCTTGTCCTTCAGCAGCGACGACGAATAGGAGACGCTCTCGACGTGATGGGGGTTGCGCCAGACGAGGTGAGCGGCGTGGCCGAGGCTTTCGCGGTCGCTCGGTAGATAGTTCTCGAGCACGCCGATCACTTCGAAGCCGTTGCGGAGCTGAAACGACAGGACCGGGTCGCGCGCGCGTTTCTCGACCACGGCGTCGACATAGGCCTGCGGCGAGCCGTAGATCTTGAGGCGGCGGTGGAGGCCGGGCAGCCGCCCGCCGAAGACGATGCCCTTGCACCCCAGGCGCACGCACAGCTCCTTGCGCCCCTCGTAGAGCCGTTGGCCGATGCGCGAACCGCGGTGGTCCGGGTCGACGAAGACTTCGGCGCCGTAGAGCCAGTCGCCGTCGGGGACGTGGCGCGAGATGTAGCCGCCGCCGGTGATCTCGCTCCAGCTGTGTTTGCCGAGCGCCAGCGGCTCGCGCACTCGGAAGGTCGAGCAGTAGCCGATGATCCGGCCGTCGAAGACGGCGACGAGCTGGCCCTGCGGAAAATTCTGCATCTGCCCCTTGAGCTGGGCGGTCGAGTAGGGCGGCTCGTCGCGATACACCTTGGTACAGAGCGCGCGGATCGCGGCGATGTCGGCGAGCGTCGCCCGCCGCACCTCGAGGCGCGGCGCCGTATCGGTCATGCGGGTCTCCCGAGCTGCGTCCCGCTCTTCGCCGAGCGCGCGGGCGCGTGGACGGCCGCCCCCAACCGTACCCGGCTGCACGCGGCCAAATCTTTCACGGCGTTAACCACGCTCGTCGCTGGCGCGATCGTCAACGTCCGCTAACCTCTTCGCGTTGCGGCCGCGCGGCACGACGAGGAGGCGCCGATGCGACGAGGAGACGAGCTCTGGCTGCCGGACGGTCGGGTCATGCCCTACCGCCGCGTCCACGAGCCGCCGCGCCGTCACACCCCACGCCCGCCGCTGCGCCGCGCGCCAGCGGCCGGCGATCGCCGCCGCGCCGCGCCGCCGGACGGCGAGCGCGGCCGTCACCTCGACATCGTCGTCTGAAAGCTCTCACCCGTCGAGATCGAAGTCCTCGTGCAACGCCGAGCGCAGTTTTTGAAGCGCCAGGCGCAGGCGCGATTTGACCGTGCCCAGCGGCAAGCCCGTGCGCTCGGCGATGGCGCTGTGGGAAGCCTCCTCGTAGAACGAGATCCGGATCAGCTCGGCCTGCTCGTCGGGAAGCTCGGCGAGCGCGGCGCGCACCCGCTCGGCGGACTGCTCGGTCTCGAAGGCGGTGTCGGGCTCGGGCCCTTCGCTCGGGGCGAGCGCCGGCTCGTCGGCGTCGAGCTCCGGGCGCCGCTCGCGGCGCAGGATGTCGATCTGGCGGTTGCGGGCGATGGTGAAGACCCAGGTGCTCACCCCGGCCTGGCCGCGATCGTACTGCGCCGCGCGCTGCCAGAGCGAGACCATCACGTCCTGGACCAGGTCTTCGGCCTGGGCCTCGCCGAGCCCGCGGCGACGATAGAACCCCTTGAGCTTCGGGGCGTAGTGATCGAACAGCTCGAGAAAGGCGGCGCGGTCGCGTTCGGTCGCGACCCGTTCGACGAGGTCGGCGAGACGCTGGGGCGACAAGGTCTCGAGGGCTGAACGGTCCGCCGACATGGCTCGCTTCTAACGGGGCGCGCGCGCGATCCACAAGCGCAAAGCGGGCCGTGTCCGCCTCAGCCGCCGGCGCAGTCGCGGCACAGCGGCGTGGTGGGATCGAGCCCGAGACGCGCTGGTGAGATCTCCTCGCCACAACGCACGCACTCGCCGTAAGTGCCCGCGTCGATGCGCGCCATCGCCGCGTCGATGCGCTCGATCTCCAGCTTGCGGCGGCGCCGCGCCGCCTGCGCCATCTCCTGGCGCTGCATGGCGTCCATGCGCGACAACCGCCCCTGCTGGGTCTGGTCGAGCTGTACCGGCGCGGCGTCCTCTTGCGTTTCCTCCAGCAGCGCGCATATCTCGGCCCGCTTGGCCGTAAGTTCGGTGCGTACCTTGTCCGTGTCGACGTCGCTCATCTCATCCCTTCGCCCGCGGCGGCGCGGGCCGGAGGTGGCGCGGTGACGGGCCCGAGCCGCGATCGCTCGATTTTCGGAGGAAGCGTTGGACGACGCAAGCGTCCCCACCACGGCCGCGGAGCAGGCGGCGCGCCGGCGCACGTTCGCCATCATCTCGCATCCCGACGCCGGCAAGACGACGCTGACCGAAAAACTGCTGCTCGCCGGCCGCGCCATCCATCTCGCCGGCGAGGTCCGCGCCAAGGGCGAGCGCCGGCGCGCCCGCTCGGACTGGATGAAGATCGAGCAGCAGCGCGGCATCTCGGTCTCGACCTCGGTCATGACCTTCGACTTCGCGGGCTGCACCTTCAATCTGTTGGATACGCCGGGTCACGAGGACTTCTCCGAGGACACCTACCGCACGCTGACCGCGGTCGATTCGGCGATCATGGTGCTCGACGCCGCCAAGGGCATCGAGACCCAGACCAGGAAGCTGTTCGAAGTCTGCCGGCTGCGCGACGTCCCCATCGTCACCTTCGTCAACAAGATGGACCGCGAGGCCCGCGACCCGCTCGAGCTGATGGACGAGATCGCCTCGCAGCTCGCGCTCGACACCACGCCGATGATGTGGCCGGTCGGCATGGGCCGCAACTTCAAGGGCTGCTGGCACTTCGCCAAGGAGGCGCTGATCCACGTCGACCATCCCGACGAGCGCTTTCGGCTGCAGGCGAACCCGTTGCCCGACCCCGCCGCCCTCGCCGAAGTCGCCGGCGGCGAGAACGCCGAGCACGCCGTCGAAGGCATGGAACTGGTGGCCCAAGCCTGTCCGCCCTTCGATCTCGAGAGCTATCGCGAGGGGCACCTCACCCCGGTCTATTTCGGCTCGGCGCTTCGCAATTTCGGCGTCCGCGAACTCCTCGAGGGGCTCGCCGCCGTCGCCCCGCCGCCGCGCCCCCAGCCGAGCACCTCGCGGCCCGTCGAGCCCGGCGAGACCAAAGTCTCGGGCTTCGTCTTCAAGGTCCAGGCCAACATGGACCCCAAGCACCGTGACCGCGTCGCCTTCGTGCGGCTGGTCTCGGGCCGCTTCAAGCGCGGCATGCGGCTCAAGCAGCCGCGCACCGGCAAGCCGATGACGGTCTCGGCACCGATCTTCTTCTTCGCCGACGACCGCGACGTCGTCGACGAGGCCTGGCCCGGCGACATCGTCGGCGTGCCCAACCACGGGGTGCTGCGCGTCGGCGACACGCTGAGCGAGGGCGAGGACATCCGCTTCACCGGCATTCCCAACTTCGCACCGGAAATCCTCCAGCGCGTCCGGCTCGACGACCCGATGAAGCAAAAGCACCTGCGCCGCGCGCTCGAGGACCTCGCCGAGGAGGGCGTGACCCAGGTCTTCAAGCCGATGATCGGCGCGCAGTGGGTGGTGGGCGTCGTCGGCCAGCTCCAGCTCGACGTGCTGGCGACCCGCATCGACGCCGAGTACGGCATCAAGATCGGCTTCGAGCCGGCGCCCTACGTCACCGCCCGCTGGGTCGACGGCGACAAGCGCGAGCTGGAGCGCTTCGTCGACGCCAAGAAGTCGGTGCTCGCCGAGGACCGCGACGGCGCGCCGGTGTTCCTCGCGCGCAACGCGTTCGACCTGAACCGCACCCAGGAGGAGTGGCCGCAACTGCGCTTCAGCGCCACCCGCGAGCGCGCGTGAGGAACGCGGTGGCGACGGACGCCCGCCGGCGTGACGCCCGCGTCGTCGAGGTCTGGACGGGTGGCGGCGGCCCGGAGAAGGTCGACCGGGTGGTGATCACCCGCAGTCTGGCGACGCGGTGGCACCGGTTGTTGGCGTGGCTCGACATGCTGGTGGTCGACCACGGCGTGGTGCGGTTGATGCTCCCGAACTGGGCCGAGGTGGCGCCGGGCGTGTTCCGCTCGGCGCAGCCGCTGCCGCATCAGCTGCGCCGCGCGGTCGACCGCCACGGCCTCAAGACGGTCTTGAACCTCAGGGCCGAGCGCAACTGCGGCGCCTTCGTGCTGGAGGAGGAAGCCTGCGCCGAGCTCGGCGTCGAGCTGGTCAACGTCCGGGTGCGTTCGCGTGACGTTCCCACCAAGGAGCTCATCTGGACGCTCGAGCGGCTCTTCGCCGAGGTGGACAAGCCCGTGTTGATGCACTGCAAGTCCGGGGCCGACCGCACCGGCATCGCCGGCACGCTCTATCTCCTGCTGGTCGAGGGCCGGCCGGTGGCCGAGGCCACCCGCCAGCTCTCCAAGCGCTACGGCCACATCCGCCAGGCCAAGACCGGCGTGCTCGATTACGTCTTCGAGCGCTACGTCCGCGACCACGCCGCCGCGCCGCGCGCGTTCCGCGACTGGGTGCGCGAAGTCTACGATCCCGCCGCGATCAAGCGCGATTTCCTCGCCCGCTGGCGCGGCCACTGGTTCGGCCTCGACCTCGCCTTCTGGCGCGAGTGACGGCGACGTTGACGCGCTGGTGGAATTCGACGACAACGACGTTCGTGCGGTGACCGCGTAGACACGCGCTTCGGCGCTCCGATCGTCGCCGCCCTCTCCTTCACCTCATCGCCGCTGCGATCCACGCGGGACGCGGCGATCCGCG
This sequence comes from uncultured Geminicoccaceae bacterium, assembly GCA_964502115.1. Taxonomy (GTDB): domain Bacteria; phylum Pseudomonadota; class Alphaproteobacteria; order Geminicoccales; family Geminicoccaceae; genus JAAAPF01. The sequence continues at coordinate 1,200 of CAZCVH010000078.1, read as the reverse complement.
TGTCGCCCCCCGCGGGCGGAGCACGCGTTCGGATCTGCCCTCACGTGACACACCCGTCCTTCGCCGCGCTCGGCCTGCCCGAGCCCTTGTGCACGACCCTCGACGCCGCCGGCCACCACACGCCGACGCCGGTGCAAGCCGAGGCCATCCCGTCTCTCCTCGCCGGCCGTGACCTGCTCGGCATCGCGCAAACCGGCACCGGCAAGACCGCCGCCTTTCTGCTGCCGATCCTGGCGGCGCGGCTCGCCGCCGGCGACCGGCCCGGCCGCGGCGGTGCCCGTGCGCTGATCGTCACGCCGACGCGTGAGCTCGCCTCGCAGGTCGCCGCCGCGTTCGACCTCTACGCCCGGGGCACGCGGCTCAGCCGCGGCGTCGTCGTCGGTGGAGTGCCGCAAGGCCCGCAGGTGAAGGCTCTCGCGCGCGGCGTCGACGTCCTCGTCGCCACGCCCGGCCGGTTGTTGGACCTCGTGGACCAGGGCCGCGTCGAGCTCGCGCAGGTCGAGACCCTGGTTCTCGACGAGGCCGACCGCATGCTCGATCTCGGTTTTCGCCACCCGATCCGGCGGATCGCCGGACTGGTCGCGCCCGGGCGCCGCACCGCGATGTTCTCCGCGACCATGGCGCCGGCGATCGAGACGCTCGCGCGGGAGTTGCTCGACGACCCCGTCCGCGTCGAGGTGAAGGCCGCCACCGTCGCGGTCGAGCGCATCGCCCAGCGCGTACACTTCGTCGATCAGCCGGCGAAGCGGGACTTCGTCCTCGACCTGCTGGCGGATCCACAGCTCAGCCGGGTCATCCTCTTCACCCGCACCAAGCACGGCGCGGAACGCCTCGCCAAGCATCTGAGCCGCGCCGACGTCGCCGCCGACGCCATCCACGGCGACAAGACGCAAAAGGCGCGCGACCGCGCGCTCGCCGGGTTTCGCGGCGGCGCGACGCGGGTGCTGGTGGCGACGGACGTCGCCGCCCGGGGCATCGACGTCCCCGACGTCAGCCACGTCGTCAACTTCGATCTGCCCCAGGACGCGGAGACCTACGTCCACCGCATCGGCCGCACCGCCCGGGCCGGGCGCGACGGCGTCGCGGTGTCCTTCTGCGCGCCGGAGGAGCGCTCCCAGCTGCGCGACATCGAGCGGCTCACCGGGCTCGATCTCGGCGCGGGCGCGCCGCCGCGGGCCGAGATCGAGCCCAGATCGGAAG
>CAZCVH010000077.1:0-8314 GCA_964502115.1 uncultured Geminicoccaceae bacterium | reverse complement strand
GTCGTCGGCTCGTCGGCGATCAGGATGTCGGGCTCGCCCGCGAGCGCCATCGCGATCATCGCGCGCTGGCGCTGCCCGCCCGAGAGCTGGTGGGGGTAGGCGCCGAGGCGCGCGCGCGGGTTCGGCAGGCCGACCAGCTCCAAGAGCTCGACGATGCGTGGGCGCGCGGCGCGCCGGCTCAGGCCCCGGTGGTAGACCAGCGGATCGCCGATCTGGGTCTCGATCGTCTGTAACGGATCGAGCGAGGTCAACGGCTCCTGGAAGATCATCGTCAGCCGGCGGCCGCGGTAGCGGTTGATCTCGGCCACCGACAGGCCGATGAGCTCGTGGCCGTCGAAGCGCGCGCTACCGCCCGTGCGGCCGTTGGCGGCGATGAGGCCCATCACCGCCATCATGAGCTGGCTCTTGCCCGAGCCGCTCTCGCCGACGATCGCCACGGTCTCGCCGCGGTCGACCTCCAGGTCCACGCCCTTGACGGCGTGGACCTCGCCGTCGGGTGTGGCGAAGCGGACCTGCAACTTCTCGATCGCCAACAGCGCCGTCATTCAGCGGTCCTTGGGGTCGAGCGCGTCGCGCAGCCCGTCGCCGATAAAGTTGAGGCAGAAAAGCGTGACCGCGAGGAACAAGGACGGCCAGATGAGGAGCCAGGAGGCGCCCTGGATGTTCTTCGCCCCTTCTGAGATCAGCACGCCCCAAGATGTCAACGGCTCCTGCACGCCGAGGCCCAAAAAGGAGAGAAAGCTCTCCAACAGGATGACCTTCGGCACCATCAGCGTCATGAAGACGACGACGGGGCCGAGCGCGTTGGGGATGACGTGGCGGCGGATGATCGCCGGCGTCGACACCCCCATCGCCTGCGCCGCCTCGACGAATTCCTGGCGCTTGATCGAGAGCGTCTGGCCGCGGACGATGCGCGCCATGTCGAGCCACTCGATGGCGCCGACGGCGATGAACATGAGCACGAAGTTCCGCCCGAAGAACACCACCAGCATGATGACGAAGAACATGAACGGCAGCGAGTACAGCACGTCGACGATGCGCATCATGACGTGGTCGGCGCGTCCGCCCAGATAGCCGGCGACGGCACCGTAGCCGACGCCGATGGCGAGCGCCACGCAGGTGGCCAAGAGCCCGATCGTGAGCGAGACCCGTCCGCCGACGAGGATGCGGGTCATGAGGTCGCGGCCGTTCTGATCGGTGCCGAGGAGGAAGCGCGCGCGCTCCACCGCGGCGCCGAGGACGAGGACGCGGCCCTCCTCACGGGTGGTGAGCACGGTAGCGTCCGCGAAGACGTCGCTGCGGTTCACCAGCCGGGTGATCCGCGGATCGATGGCGCGCTCCGCGGTGAGCGTCGCCTGCAGCGCATCGCCCTCGACGCTCCACTCGGCGATCTCGACGCGGCCGCGCCGCAGCGCGGTTCGAAGCGCCTCGTCGATCTCCTCCGCGGTCGGCCGCGCCGCCAGCGACGGCGGCACCTTGACGTAGTTCTGGTAGACCGTGGCGTAGCCGTGCGGGCTGACGAGCGGGCCGAAGAAGCAGGCGACGGTCATCGCCGCCAGGATGACGAGGCTCGCCATCGCCGCCTGGTTGGCCCGAAGGCGCAGCCAAGCGTCGCGCCAGAGGCTCTTGCCGACGACGAGCGCCCGCTCGGGTACGGCCGCCGCGTCAGTCATAGCGCACCTTCGGGTCCAACACGGCGTAGAACAGGTCGACGATCAGGTTGAAGAGCACGATGAAGAGGGCGACCGTGACGACGGTTCCCATCACCAGCGTGTAGTCGCGGTTGAGGGCCCCCTGGACGAAGTAGCGCCCGATGCCGGGGATGCCGAAGATCGTCTCGATCACCACCGAGCCGGTGAGCAGCGCGGCGGCGGCCGGGCCGAGATAGGACACCACCGGCAGCAGCGCGCCCCGGAGCGCGCGGCGGGTCACCACGCCCGGCGGCAGGCCGACCGCGCGCGCGGTGCGGATGTGGTTGGCGCGCAGGACCTCGATCATCGAGCCGCGGGTGAGCCGCGCGATGATCGCGATCTGCGGCAGGGCGAGCGTGAAGACGGGCAGGAGCTTGTGCAGCAGCGCCCCTTCGCCCCAGCCGCCGGCGGGCAGCCAGCCGAGCCAGATCGCGAGCACCAGGGTGAGCACCGGCGCCATGACGAAGTTGGGCACGGTGATGCCGACCATCGCCAGCGTCATCACCCCGACGTCGCCCGGCGTGTTCTGACGCACCGCGGCGTAGGTGCCGAACGCCGCGCCGACGACGAGCGCGAGCACGAGCGCCGTGCCGCCGAGCTGGATCGACACCGGCAACCCCTGCGCGAGTAGCTCGTCGACGGTGAAGTCGCGGTAGACGTAGGACGGGCCCAGATCACCCGTCACCAGCCCGCGCAGATAGGACAGATATTGCTGGAAGAGCGGTTGATCGAGGCCGTAATACGCCTCCAGGTTCGCCATGATCTGCGGCGGCAGGGGCCGTTCCAGGTTGAACGGCCCGCCCGGCGCCACCCGGATCAGAAAGAACGCGACGGTGACGACGACGAAGAGGGTCGGGATGGCGCCCAGCAGGCGCCCGAGGACGTAGCGCAGCATGGAGCCGCCGCCGGGCTTCGGGGGCTCGGTCGGCCTACTCCTCGATGCGCATCCAGCGCGTGGCGTGGACGTTCTGGATATTGTCCTGCCAGCCCACCAGCGCGTCGCTCACCAGGTTGATCGAGCCGTAGTACATCAGCGGGATGAAGGGCAGATCCGCCATGAACATCTCCTCCGCCCGGTGCAGCACCTCGGCGCGTGCATCCAGATCCGTCGTCGCCGCGGCTTCGTCCATCAACGCGTCGTAGTCCGGGTTCTCGTAGCGCGCGTAGTTGAAGCCGTCATTGTCGCTTTCCACCATGAACAGGAAGTTTTGCGGATCGGAGTAGTCGCCGATCCAGCCCGCCCGCGCGATATCGAAGTCGCCGCGATCACGCAGATGGGCGTAGTGGGTCTTGGTATCGGTGTTGAAGAGCGTAGTCTCGACGCCGAGGGGCCGCCACATGGCGGCGATGGCGGTCGCCGTCTTTTGGTGGTTCTCCGACGTGTTGTAGCGGATCTCGACCTCGAGCGGCTCGTCGGGACCGTAGCCGGCCTCGGCGAGAAGCGCCATCGCCTCCTCCTCGCGGTCGAACATCGCCATGTCGCGGTAGTCCGCGACGGCCGGCTCGTCGTAGTTGTTGATGCCCGGCGGCACGAAGCTGTAGCCGGCGACCATCGCCCCGCCCCAGATCTCCTCGGCGAGGAACTCGCGGTCGATCGCCATCGACAGCGCCCGGCGGACGCGCCGATCGCCCAGGGCCTCGTCGGCCATGTTCACGGCGTAGTAGTAGGTGCCGAGATAGGGCGCGGTGCGGAGCTGCTGGCCCAGCCGCTCGCGCATGAAGTCCATCTGCTCGGTGGGGGCGTCCGGGTTGGAGTGCAGCTCGCCCGCCATGAAGCGCCTGAGCGCCGCCGAGCGGTCCTCGGTCGGATAGAAGTAGACTTGATCGATGGCGACGTCGGCGGCGCCGTGGAAGGCGTCGTTCTTCTCGAGCTTGATGTGCGCGTTCGGCACCCACTCGACCAGCGAATAGGCGCCGTTGGAGACCATGTTCTCGGGGCGTGTGAAGGCCATGCCGTGGTCATCGACGCTCGGCGGGTGGACCGGCAGGCTGGTCTGATGGGTCAAGAGCTCGAGAAAATAGGGCGTGGGTCCTTCGAGCGTGATCTCGAGCGTCTTCGGCCCGAGCGCCTCGACGCCGATGGTCGCGGCCGCGGCCTCGCCCTTGTTGACGGCCTCCGCACCCGCGATGGGGTAGAGGATGTTGGCGTATTTGGCGCCGGTCGCCGGGTCGAGGATGCGGCGGTAGGAGAAGACGAAGTCGTCCGCGGTCAGGTCGTCGCCGTTCGACCAGCGCGCGTCGTCGCGGATGGCGAAGGTGTAGACCCGCCCGTCGTCCGAGACCGTCCAGCTCGCCGCCGCGCCCGGCCGGATCTCGGCCTCGGGCCCGTGCACGACCAGGCTCTCGTAGAGATCGCGCAGGATGTGGGCCTCGTAGACCGTCGAGGTCAGGTGCTGATCGAGGGTCTCGGGCTCCGCGGTGTTGCCGCGGTGATAGACCATCTGCGCCTCGGCCCCGCTCACGGCAGCGGTGGCGACGGCGAACATGAGGGCTAAGGCGAGTACGGTGCGCCGTCGGACCGCCATGATGCCATCCTCCCATGGACGTGGCGCCGCGCGCGGGGCGACGCTCACCCGGCGCGGAATGTCAGCCGGAGCGCTCCACGGCAAGAGGCCCGACGCCGCGTCTCGCTCGATCTTTGGAGGAGGGGTTCGCGCATGCTCACGGCCTTCACCGCCCTCTTGGTGTGTCAACTCATAGGCGAAGCGGTCGTCCGCGCGCTCGACCTGCCGATCCCCGGTCCGGTGGCCGGCATGGCGCTCCTCTTCACCGCGCTGGTGCTCAACGGCCGCGTGCCCGAAGCGCTCGACCGCGTCGGCGCGACGCTCTTGACGCATCTCTCGCTCCTGTTCGTGCCCGCGGGTGTCGGCGTCATCACCCATCTCGGCCGCATCTCCGGCGAGCCCCTCGCGCTCCTGCTGGCCCTCGGCCCCGCCACGCTGATCGCGCTGGTCGTCACCGGCTGGGTCATGGCGCGGCTCGCCCCCGGCGACGGTTCACCGGACGGAGAGCGCTGATGGACCCGTTCGCCCAGCTCTGGGTCTATCTCGAGACCAGCCCGCTCGCCGCGCTGACGCTGACGCTCACCGCCTATCTCGTGGGTGACGCGATCTACCGGCGCTCGGGCCGCAACCCGCTGTTGAACCCGGTGCTGCTCGCGATCCTCTTGATCGCCGCGGTGCTGCTGCCGACGGGCGGCGATTACGCGCGCTATTTCGAGGGCGCGCAGTTCGTCCACTTCCTGCTCGGCCCGGCGACGGTCGCGCTCGCCATCCCGCTCTACAAGGAGCTCGCCAACGTGCGGCGCGCGCTTTTGCCGCTGACGGCGAGCCTCGTCGTCGGCTCGCTCACCGCCGCCGGCACCGCCGTCGGCCTGGCCTGGCTCGCCGGTGCCTCGCGCGAGACCCTGGCCTCGCTCGCGCCCAAGTCGGTGACGACGCCGGTGGCGATGGGCGTCGCCGAGAGCCTGGGCGGGCTGCCGTCGCTGACCGCGGCGGTGGTGATCCTCACCGGCATCGTCGGCGCCGCGCTCGGCCCGCCGGTCCTGGACCTCGCCCGCATCCGCGATCCGCGCGCCCGCGGCCTCGCCATGGGCACCGCCGCCCACGGCATCGGCACCGCCCGGGCGCTGCAGACGAGCCGGGTCGCGGGCGCCTTCGCCGGCATCGCCATCGGCCTCAACGCGCTCGCGACGGCGGTGTTGCTGCCGCTGTTGTGGCGCCTCGCCACGGGCTGACGGGGAGGGCTGGAGGCGCCTCGGCGATCCGCGTAAGGCTTCACCGCCGGTGTCCGAAGGCCGTCGCGGCAGGCCACCGCCCGCGTCCACGGTCGCCGCACGGCGCACGGAGGAAAAGGTGATGGACGGCGACGCGCTTCTCGCCGAGCTGCACGCGATCCTGGGCGGTCGTGGCGTGCTCACCGAGCCCGCGGCGATGGCGCCCTATCTCGAGGACTGGCGCGGGCTCGCCCGCGGCACCGCGGTCGCCGTGGCGCGCCCGGGCACCACCGCCGAGGTGGCGGAGCTGGTGCGGCTGTGCGCCCGCAGCGGCACCGCCGTGGTGCCGCAGGGCGGCGTCACCGGCCTGGTCAACGCCAGCGCGCCCCACGGCCCGCGCGCGATGCTGGTGCTGTCGCTGGACCGGATGAACCGCGTGCTCGAGGTCGACCCGGTCAACCTCACCCTCACCGCCGAGGCCGGGTGCGTCCTGCAGGAGGCCCAACACGCCGCCGCCGCCGACGGGCTGCGGCTGCCGCTCAGGATCGGCGCGGAGGGCAGCGCCCGGCTCGGCGGCGTGCTGGCCACCAACGCCGGCGGCAACCTCACCATCCGCTACGGCAACACGCGCGAGCTTTGCCTCGGTCTCGAGGTGGTGCTGCCCGACGGCCGCGTGCTCGACGAGCTCAAGCGGCTCCGCAAGGACAACACCGGCTACGACCTCAAGCACCTGTTCATCGGCGCGGAGGGCACGCTCGGCGTCGTCACCCGCACGACCTTGAAGCTGTTCCCGGCGCCGAGGCAGTCGGCGACGGTGGTCCTGGCGCTGAGCGAGCTCGACGGCGTCTTCGACCTGCTCGGCCGCTTCCGGCGCGAGGCCGGCGACCATCTGAGCGTGTTCGAGCTGATGCCGCGGATCCTGTTCGAGCTGGTCGGCCGCCACATGCCCGGCGCCCGCGACCCGCTGACGGCGCGCGCCGACTGGTACGTGCTGGTCGAGGTCGAGACCGCGCAGCACCAGCCCGATCTCGCCGCGCTCGTCGGCGATATCCTGGCGCGCGCGTTGGAGGACGAGGTCATCACCGACGGCGTGGTCGCCCAGTCCGAAGCCCAGGCCGCGGCGTTGCGCAAGCTGCGCGAGCAGGCGAGCGAGGCCCAGAAGTTGGAGGGCTACAGCGCCAAGCACGACGTCGCCGTGCCGGTCGACCGCCTCGTCGACTTCGTCCGCGCCGGCACGGCGGTGGTCGCCGACACCGTCGCGGACGCGCGCGTCGTCGCTTTCGGCCATGTCGGCGACGGCAATCTCCACTTCAACGTGCAGTCGCCGGCGGACGATCCGACCGCCCCGGCGCTGCGCGCGGCGACACCGGCGCTCGCCGAGCGCGTGCACGAGCTGGCGGTGGCGATGGGCGGCACCTTTTCGGCCGAGCACGGCGTCGGCCGCATCAAGCGCGCCGCCTTCGCCCGCCACCGCCCGCTCAAGCACGACCTCGGCCGGGCGCTGAAGCGCTGGTTCGACCCCCACGACATCATGAACCCCGGCGTCGTATTCGAGGGTGAGTGACGTCCGCGGCGCCGTCCGGGGCTTCACGTCTCCTTAGGCGTGCGGTCCGAGTGTCGAGGGGGCTCCGAGGGCGGGCGTGCGCGCCGCCGTTCGCCCGGGCGGCGGCGACCCGAGCTGGAGACGCGTCATGGCGCTGGAACGGGAGCTGGCGATCCTGCTCGTCGACGACGACAAAACCATGCTGCGGATCGTCCGCAACCTGCTGAAGCAGCTCGGCTTCGACAGCGTTGACGACGCCGTCGACGGCCGGACGGCGCTGCAGCGCCTGAAGCAGAGATCCTACGGCTTGATCATCGTCGACTGGAACATGCGGCCGATGAGCGGCCTCGAGCTCTTGCAGGCGATGCGCGCCGACGCCGCGCTCCGGGCGACGCCGTTCGTCATGATCACCGCCGCCACCAGGATCGACAACGTCGTCACGGCGAAACGCGCCGGCGTCGACGACTACATCGTTCAGCCGTTCAACGCCGCGACGCTCGCGACCAAGCTCGCCGGCGTGCTCGCCGGCTGAGGCGCGCGACCAGGGCGGACCCGCCGAGCGCGAGCGACGAGGTCTACAACTTGAAGGATAGACGTGGGCAAGCTGTCGATGCGCCCGTCGCAAGCCGGCCCAAGCGCGCGATCCGCCTCGTTCTTTCGGCCGAAGCCGGGCGCCGCAATCCCGGAAAATCGCGCCATCGGACGGGTTTCGCACCGCCGCCGCGCCAGCGCTACTTGTCCGAAGGGGCGCAGTTGGCCGACAACGCCGACAGCATGGCGGGGATCGATGCGCGGTTGGCGAGCTCGGACCGAGCGGGCAAGATTACAACCTGAGCGTTTATCAACGCCGACGCGCGCCGGCGTGCGCGTCGGCGCTGCGCTCGTGGTGGCGCTGCTCGCCGCCGGCGTCCAGGCCGCGCCGAGCGCGCCCGTCGACATCCGTTTCGGCCGCCATCCGAACTTCTGGCGCATCGCGCTCGAATGGGCCGAACCGGCGCCGGCGAACGTCGCCACGCGCCCGGGCGAGGTCGTCGTGGCGCCGCTCGCCGCCGACGCCGCCGATGCCGAGCGCGTCGCCCGCCGTCTCGACGCGGTGGTCCGCCACGTCGCGGTGGAGGGCGACGCGTTACGGCTGTTCCTGCGCGACGGCGTCCGCGCCCGGACCGTCCCGGGGCTCGATGCGCGCGTGGTCGCGGTCGATTTCGAGCGCGCGCCGCCCGCCGCGGCGGCAAGCGAGCCCGCCGGCGCGATCGTGCCGGTGATAGACGGGGCCCTGAAAACCTTTGCGCCGCAGCCGGTCCGCCGCCGCCAGCCCGGCCGGTCCCGAGCCGATGATCGCGATCGATTCCGGCCGCTCGGCCGCCG
>CAZCVH010000076.1:0-8320 GCA_964502115.1 uncultured Geminicoccaceae bacterium | reverse complement strand
GCGGTTCCGGCCGCGGGCGGGTTCGCGGCGTCGGCGCCCGCCGGGCGGTCGGCGGCGGCGACCTGCCGCGGCCCGTCCTCGCGCCCTTGCCAGTGGTTCCAGCCGACGTAGACGAGCAGCGCCAAGACCATCGAGATAGCGACGAGCGCGAGCGGCGGGCGGTGGCTTTCGGGCAGCGGCTCGCGCACCTGCAGGCTCGGGCTCGCCGGCAGGGGCTCGTCGGTCCGCTTGACCTCGTCGACGATCGCCTCGCCGTCGAAGCCGAGATGGTCGCCGTAGGAGCGCAGAAAGCCGAGCGCGTAGGCGCGGCCCGGCACGTTGGCGAGATCGCCGTTCTCGAGATCGCTCAGATAGACCCGCCGGATGCGCAAGAAGGCGGCGATGTCCTCCAGCGTCTCGCCGCGTTCCTCGCGGGCCAGCCGCAGATGATGGCCGATCTGGCGCAGCACCGCGCCGGTCAACGCGTCGGCGCGCGCGTCGGTATCGCGTTCCGTCAAGGCAGCCTCGAGTAGAACATCCGCTGACGATATCGCGGTTGACGATGGCACAGAACCGCCGCCGCACCAAGCGCCAACCGCGGCCCCCGCTCAGCTCAGGCCCGGCAGACCCGGCGGCGGTGCCGGCGGCAGGTCGAAGCCGTGATCGCGGGCGTACATGTGCAAACCGTCGCGTACCGAATGGACCGGCGAGGCGGCCTGGCGGAGCACGAAGCGGCGCGTGGCGTCGACGTCGAGCGAGCGCAGCACCGCCTTCACCAGCCCCATGTGGGTCGCGGTCATCGACAGTTCGCGCACGCCCAGCGCCACCAGCGCCACCGCCTCCAGCGGTCCCCCGGCCATCTCGCCGCAGACCGAGAGCCGCACCCCGGCGCGGCGGCAGCGCTCGACGAGGTCGTGGACGAGATTGAGCATCGGCGGCGACAGCACGTCGTAGCGGTTGTGGAGCCGCGGGTTGCCGCGGTCGCAGGCGAACAGGAACTGCACCAGGTCGTTGCTGCCGACCGAGACGAAGTCGAGCCGCTCCAGCGCCCGATCGAGCTGGAACAACAGCGCCGGCACCTCGAGCATGGCGCCGACCTCGATGCGGTCGGGCAGGAAGGCGCCCCGCCGCTGCGCCCGGTCGATCTCCAGATCGAGCAGGGCGCGGGCGCGATCGAGCTCGGCGACCTCGGCGATCATCGGGAACATGACGCGCAGCTCGCGGCCGGCGTGCGCCACCAGGAGCGCGCGCAGCTGCTGGCGCAACAGCTGGGGCTGGTCGAGGGTGAGGCGGATCGCGCGCCAGCCCAGCGCCGGGTTCTCCTCCTGGGGAAAGCGCCAGTAGGGCAGCATCTTGTCGCTGCCGACGTCGAGGGTGCGGAACTGGCAGCTGCGGTCGCCGAGCCTGTCGACGATCTTGGCGTAGAGCTCGATCTGCTCCTCGACGCTCGGATAGCTGCCGCGCGCCATGAAGGCGAGCTCGGTGCGGTAGAGCCCGATGCCGTCGGCGCCGGTGCTGTCGAGCGCCTGCAGATCCATCAAGAAGGCGGCGTTGAGCTCGAGCGCGATCGGCACGCCGTCGCGGCTGACGGTCGGCAGATCCTTGAGCTCGTAGACCCGCGCGCGGGCCTCGCCGCGGGCGGCGAGCGCGAGCTGGAAGGCCTGCTCGACCTCCTCGCTGGGGCGCAGAAAGAGCTGATGGTGGTCGCCGTCGAGCGCCAGCCGGTCGCCGTCGCGCACCGCCGCCAGCGCCCGCTCGACGCCGCCCAGCACCGGCAGCTCCAAGGCGCGGGCGATGATGGTGGCGTGGGCGGTGTGCGAGCCCTCCTCGAGGACGAGCCCGGCCAGCTTCTCGCGGTCGTAGTCGAGGAGCTCCGCCGGGCTGAGGGTGCGCGCGACGACGATCGCGCGCTCGGGCAGATCGTCGCGCGGGCGGCCGCGCGGCGCCCCGACCAGATGGCCCAGCAGCCGGTTGGCGAGGTCCTCGAGGTCCAACAGCCGCTCGCGCAGATAGCTGTTGGAGGACTGGCTGAGGCGGACCTTGGTCTCCTCCTGCACGCGCTTGACCGCCGCCTCGGCGGTCAGCCCGGTGAGGATCGCCTCGTGCAGGCGGCGGAACCACGAGCGGTCGTGGCTCAGCATGCGGTAGGCCTCCAGCACGTCGCCGTGCTCGCCGAGGCCGAGCCCGGCGCTGGCGACCAGCCGGTCGACGTCGAAGCGCAGCGCCTGCATCGCGCGTTCGAGCCGGGCGGTCTCGAGCTCGGGGTTCTCGGAGACGAAGCGGGTCACCTGCGGCGGCGGGTGGTGCAGCACCGCCTCGCCGAGGGCGAGACCTTCGACCAGCGCGGCGCCCACCAGCCGCCGCGGCGGCGCCGCCAGCTCGGCGAAGTCGCCGTAGATGTCGGGATCCACCAGCCCGCCCGAGGCCAGCATCTCGCCCAGCAGTGCGGCGATGATCTCGAGCGCCTCGACCTCGTCCTCGGCGTAGGAGCGCGCCACCGTGTTCTGGACGACGACCACGCCCGCGACCTCGCCGCCACGCAGGATCGGCACGCCCAGAAACGAGCGGTAGATCTCCTCGCCGGTCTCCGGGAAGTACTGGAAGTGCGGGTGGTGCTGGGCGTCGTTGGTGTTCACCAGCTCGCAGCGCTGGGCGATCGAGCCGACGAGCCCTTCCCCCAGGCGCATGCGGGTCTGATGGACGGCGTCGCGCCGAAGCCCCTGGGTGGCGAACAGCTCGAGGATGTTGCCCGAGCGCCGGACGTAGATCGAGCACACCTCCGCCACCATGTCGGCGGCGATCAGGCCGACGATGCGGTCGAGGCGCTGCTGGGGCTGGATCGGCGCCGCCGCCAGCTCCATGATGCGCCGCAAAAGGCGCCGCGACGCCGACAGCTCGGGCGTGCGCTTGCCCGCCGGCGGCATCGTCGTCGAGTTGCCCCAGCCGGCGCTCATCCCGGCCGTTCCGCCCGCTCCAACGCCGCCGCGGCCTGGGTCACCAAGCTGTCGACGATGGCGGCCGTCGGCTCCACCGCCTTGACCATGCCCACCGATTGTCCCGCCATCAACGAGCCCTCCTCGACGTCGCCGTCGACGACGGCGCGCCGGAGCGCGCCGGCCCAGAAATGCTCGATCGCGAGCGCCGCCTCCTCGTAGCCCAGCTCGCCGGCACGGTAGCGCTGGATGGTTTCGACCTGCACCTGCCGGAAGCGCTCGGTGGCCCGGTTGGCGAGCGCGCGCACCGGGATGACCTTGAATTCGGGGTCGACCTGCACGCTGCTCTGGGCGTCGCGCGCACTGCCCCGCACGAAGGCCTCCTTGAAGCGCGGATGGGCGATCGACTCGCTCGCGCACGCGAAGCGCGTGCCGAGCTGGCAGCCCGCCGCGCCCATCGACAGATAGGCGGCGATCGCCTCGCCGTGGCCGATGCCGCCGGCGACGAAGACCGGCACCTCGTCGATCGCGGGCAGGATCTCCTGGGCGAGCACGCCGGTCGCCACCGGCCCGATATGGCCGCCGGCCTCCGCGCCCTCGATGATCAGACCGTCGACGCCGGCCTTGACCAGCCGCTTGCCGATCGCGGCCGACGGCGCGAACGCCAGCACCTTGGCGCCCTTGGCCTTGGCGCGCGCGATCTGCTCGCGCGTCGGCATGCCGCCGGCGAAGACGAAATGACCGACGTCGAGCGCGGTGCAGCACGCGATCAGCCGATCGAGCTCGGGATGCATCAAGATGAGGTTGACGCCGAAGGGGCGGTCGGTGAGGGCGCGCGCGCCCTCGATCTCCGCCGCCAGGAGGTCGGGGCCCATGGAGCCGCAGGCGATGACGCCGAAGCCGCCGGCGTTGGAGATCGCGGCGACCAGATGACGCTCGGAGACCCAGGTCATGGCGCCGCCCATGATCGCCACCTCCGAGCCCAACAGTTGGCGGCCGCGCCGGGTGAGGGTCTCCAAGCGGGCGTAACCGGGATGATGTCGCATCGGCTCAGGCGTCCGCGTCGAGGCCGTAGGCGGCGTGCAGGGTGCGGATGGCGAGTTCGGTGTACTCTTCGGGGATGAGCACGCTGATTTTGATCTCCGAGGTGGAAATGGCCTGGATGTTGATACCGCGCTCGGCGAGCACATTGAACATGCGATGGGCGATGCCGGCGTGGCTGCGCATGCCGACCCCGATCACCGAGATCTTCACGATGCCGCCGTCGGCGACGAGGTCGCGACAGCCCAGCTCGCGGACGACCGGGTCCATGACGTCGCGGGCGCGGGCGAGGTCGCTCGCCGCGAGGGTGAAGGTGAGGTCGGTGGAACGGCCGTCGGGCGAGACGCTCTGCACGATCATGTCGACGTTGACGGCGGCGTCGGCGAGCGCGCCGAAGATCCGCGCCGCGACGCCGGGGCGGTCCTCGACGCCGACGAGCGTCACCTTGGCCTCGTCGCGGCTGTAGGTGATGCCGGAAACCGTCTGGTGTTCCATGGTGGGATCGTCCGCGATGACCAGGGTGCCGGGCTTGTCCTCGAAGCTGGACAAGACCTGAACGGGTACGTCGTACTGCATGGCGAGGGCGACGGAGCGGGTCTGCAACACCTTGGCGCCGAGCGACGCCAACTCCAGCATCTCCTCGTAGGTGATGCGGTCGAGCTTCCTGGCGCGCGGCACGATCCGCGGATCGGTAGTATAGACGCCGTCGACGTCGGTGAAAATGTCGCAACGCTCGGCGCGCAGCGCGGCCGCCACCGCCACCGCGGAGGTGTCCGAGCCGCCGCGGCCGAGGGTGGTCACCCGGCCGGCGGCGTCGACCCCCTGAAAGCCGGGCAGCACCGCGACCTCGCCGCGGTCGAGCGCGGCCCCCACACCGGCGACGTCGACCTCGGTGATGCGCGCCTTGCCGTGGGCGGCGTCGGTGTTGAGCGGCAGTTGCCAGCCGAGATAGGAGCGCGCCGCCACCCCCAGGCGCTGCAGCGCCAACGCCAGCAGCCCGGCGGTGATCTGCTCGCCGGCGGCGACGACGACGTCGTGCTCGGCCAGATCGCCGGTCGGACCACCGACGTCCTCGACCCAGCGCACCAGCTGGTTGGTGTGGCCGGCCATCGCCGACACCACGACGGCCACCCGCTCGCCCGCCGCGACCTGGCGCGCGACGCGCCCGGCGACGTGGCGAAGCCGGTCCGGGTCGGCGACCGAGGTGCCGCCGAATTTCTGGACGACGCGTGTCAAAGGGAGTTCCTCTCGTGCGATCGCCGCCGCGGGTCGCGGGCGCATTGACCACGCGCGGTTCTTATCCACCCTCGGTCCTTCGAAGCAAGTCGACCTTGCCGTCTCCAACCGACAAAGCAGGCCATGCCCCCCGTCACCGCCGCCGATCCGCGAGAACTCGCCAAGTTCGAAGCCACCGCCGCCGACTGGTGGGACCCCGGCGGACCGCTGGCGCCGTTGCACCGCCTCAACCCGGTCCGCATCGCCTTCATCCGCGACGCCGCCGTCGCCGGGCGCTCGGTCCCCGTCGGCAAGCCGTTGCGCGGCCTCGCCGTGCTCGACGTCGGCTGCGGCGGCGGGCTGCTGTGCGAACCGCTGGCCCGGCTCGGGGCGCGGGTGACCGGCATCGATCTCGTCCCCCGAGCCCTCGACGTCGCCCGCCGCCACGCCGCGGGCCGAGGCCTCGCCATCGACTACCGCTGCGAGAGCGTCGACGACGCCGCGGCGCGCGGCGAGCACTTTGATGTGGTGGTCGCCTCCGAGGTTGTCGAGCACGTCCCCGACCAGGCCGGCTTCACCTCTCGCCTCGCGGAACTCACCGCCGCCGCCGGCGTGATGTGCCTGTCGACCCTCAACCGCACGCCGCGCGCCTATGTCGAGGCGATCGTCGTCGCCGAGGGCCTGTTGGGCTGGCTGCCACGCGGCACCCACGACTGGCGCCGCTTCGTGCGGCCCTCCGAACTCGCGGCGTGGCTGCGCCCTGCCGGCTTCGGCGTCGACCGCCTCGCCGGGATCGGCTGGAACGCCCGCGACGACAGCTTCGAGCTCCGACGCGACGTGGCGGTGAACTACCTGATGAGCGCGCGCCGCGGCTGAGCTCAGGCGTCGTGGTCCGGAAGGTCCGGCAGCGCCTGCACCTCGATGCCCTCCTCGCGCAGCGCGCGGGCGTCGGCGGCGGTGGCGCGGCCCCGGATCGGGCGATCTTCGGCCTCGCCCTCGTGGATGCGTCGGGCCTCGTCGGGAAAGCGCGTGCCGACGTCCTCGGCCGCGCGCTTGACCTGGCGGACCATCGCCTGCAACGCCGCGCGCACGGCGGCGGGATGGCCCGCCGGCGTCGCCGCCGGCGTGCTCTCGGTGCTCGCCGTCGGCGCCTCCACCGGCGCGGGCGCGGCGCGGCCGCGGCCGATCGCCGGGGTCATCAGCGCCTTCTCGACGGTGTTGGCGCCGCAGGCCGGACAGCCGACGAGGCCCCCTTCCGCCTGGGCGTCGTAGGCGGCCGCGCTCGCGAACCAGGCGTCGAAACCGTGGCCACAGGCGCAGCGCAGGGCGTAGCGGATCACCTCAAGGCTCCGCGCCCGCGAGCAGCCGGTCGAGCTCGCCTCGGCGCTCCAGGGCGTAGAGCTCGTCGCAACCGCCGATGCCCTCGCCGGCGATGAAGATCTGCGGCACCGTGCGCCGACCGTCGGCGCGCGCGATCATCTCCGCCTTGCGCTGCGGCTCGGCGACGACGTCGATCTCGGTGAAATCGACCGACTTGTCGGCGAGCAGGCGCCGGGCGAGGTGGCAGAAGCCGCAAAGCGGGCTGGTGTAGATTTCGATCCGGGCCACGGCACGATCCTCGAAGTGCGACGAGACGTTCATGTAGGAACGGTGGGCGCGCTCGTCACCCGCGCCAGGGCGAGGCCGTCGACCGCCTGCGCGCCCTCGCGCAGGAGCGTGCGCGCGCAGGCGTCGAGGGTGGCGCCGGTGGTGAGCACGTCGTCGACGACGACGACCCGGCGGCCGGCGACGAGCTCGCGGTGCGCCGGGTGGACCCGAAACGCCGCCGCGGTGACGTTGCCGCGGCGCGCGCGCGCGCCCAGGCCCTGCTGGGCGGCGGTGGCGCGGGTGCGCTGCAGCAGATCCGGGACGAAACGCGGGCCGCCCGGGCGCTCGAGACCGGCGGCCAGAAGCGCGGCCTGGTTGAAGCCGCGCCCCATCAGCCGGCGACGGTGCAGCGGCACCGGCGCGATCAGGTCGATCTCGTCGAGCAGTTCGGCGGCCGGCAGCGCCAGCCACAGCGCGAACAGCGGCCGCAGGCTGAGCCGGCCGTAGTGCTTGAAGGCGATGATCAGGCGTCGCGAGCGGTCGTCGTAGGCGAGCGCGGCGCGGGTCCGCCGCAGGGTCGGCGGCGCCGCGCGGCAGAGCCCGCAGGGGTCGATGCCGGCGTCGTCCTCGTCGGCGGGGCGACCGCAGACCGAGCACCAGGGCGGGGTGATGAAGCGCAGCTCGGTCCAGCAGGCGCCGCACAGGCCGCGCTCGGCGCCGAGGATCGTGCCGCACAGCGCGCAGCGGTGCGGCAGCACCAGATCGACCGCGGCCCGGGCGACCCTCGAGACGGGGGCGAGGGCGGCGCCCGCGTCCGCGGGCGAGGTCCAGGCCACCGCCGCCGCCCTCAGCGCAGGAACACGAGGCCGTCGGCGTGAACGCCGACGGCGGCGAGTTCGTCGAGGCCGCGCTCGAGCACGCGGCCGCGGGTGCGGCCGCGACCGACCAGCACCAGCGCGCTCCGACAGGCGCGCGCGGCGCGCAAGCTCTCGGCGCGTTCCAGCCCGCCGGCCGCGACGAGCACCCGGTCGAAGCGGCGCGCGAGCTCGGCGATCAGGCTGTCCGGCGGCGGCCGGTGGTCGCCCTTCGCGCATCGCCCGCGCCGCGCCGCGAGCCAGGGACCGTGGTCGCCGAGCGGCTGCAGCGCCTCGTTCCAGCGCGCCCGGCCCTGCAGCACGGCATCGAGATCGGCCGCGTCGGCGCGCTCCGGCGCCCGCCCCACCGGCGCCCGCCCCACCAGGGCGCGATCGGCGGTCAGCGTCACCACCGCCGTGGTGAGGCCTTCGCGGGTGAGGACGCGGGCGAGCGCGAGCGCGAGGCGCCCGCTGTCGGGGCCCGGCTCGGGGGTCAGGAGCGCCAGCGTGCGCGCCGGCTGCGGCCGGCTCTCGAGGCGCAGCGCCAGCCGTTCGAGACCGTCGTCGGGCGTCGCCGCCAACGACCCGGCGCGCGGCGTCGCGAGCTCGGCGAGCACCGGCAGCGCGGCCGCGTCGGCGGCATCGCTGGCGTCCTCCAGCCGCCAGATCGGAAGAGCACACGTCTGAACTCCAGTCACGTGAAACGATCTC
>CAZCVH010000075.1:0-8325 GCA_964502115.1 uncultured Geminicoccaceae bacterium | reverse complement strand
CGACACCGCGGCACTGTCGGTCGAAGACGGCCTCGCCGAGTTGCTCGCTTATGTCAAACAGCGCCTTTTGACGTAGTGCAGCGCCGCCTTCGGACGCGCCACGTCCGAACGCGGCGACGCTGCACGGTTGCCGGGCGTAGGCACACTACCGACGCGCTCGGAGCTGATCGCTCCGGTTTCGTCGCTGCACGAGTGGTGCGAGTGCGACGGGCAATCCCTTTCGTTGACCCTCTTGCGTACGACCGGGTCCGTATGGTGCGGGCACGCCCCGGTGCGGCCCTACGGCGTCAGGCGCCCAGAGCTCGATCAGGGCCCGCTCGCTCACGCCGTCGAGAGTCGATGCTGCGCCGGCCGACGGTACCCGAACGGCCGCCGTCGCCGCCCATCTCCCGCGCGGCGCGGGCCTTGTGGTCAGCCCGCGCGGCGGGGTGGCGCCGGCGGCGCCGTTTCGAGGACGTTCGGCCGTCACCTCCGGGTGACGGAGGTGAGCGCGCGCGATCCCGCTCGAGGTGCGGGAGGCGCGCCCTCGAGGATGCGGCGCCGACGCAACGGCGTGACACCGATGACGCGCCTCGGTACACAGCAGCGCCCGCTGCGGTGGCGCGCGCGGCTCCGCCTCGATCGAAGGAACGGCCATGAAACTCGCCATGATCGGCTGTGGCTATGTCGGGCTCGTGTCGGCGACCTGTTTCGCCGAGTTCGGCTTCGACGTCGTCTGTGTCGACACCAACGCCGAGCGCATCGCGGGGCTGCACGCCGGCCGCGTCCCGATCTTCGAGCCCGGCCTCGAGGCCATGGTCGCCGGCAATGTCGAGGCCGGGCGCCTGGCCTTCACCACCGATCTCGCGGCGGCGATCGACGGCGCCGAGGGCGTGTTCATCGCGGTGGGAACGCCCACCCGACGCGGCGACGGTCACGCCGATCTGCGCTACGTCTTCGGCGCCGTCGAGCAGATCGCCGCCGCCGCGCGCCACCCGACGGTGATCGTCACGAAATCGACGGTACCCGTCGGCACCGGCCGCCGGATCGAGCGGATGCTCGCGGAACTGCGCCCCGATCTGGACGTCGCCGTCGCGTCGAACCCGGAGTTTCTGCGCGAGGGCGCCGCCATCGCCGACTTCATGCGTCCCGACCGCGTCGTCTGCGGCGTCGCCGACGACCGCGCCCGCGACGTCTTGAGCCGGGTCTACCGCCCGCTCTATCTGAACGAGACGCCGGTGCTGTTCACCGGGCTCGAGACCGCCGAGCTCACCAAGTACGCCGCCAACAGCTTCCTCGCGATCAAGATCACCTTCATCAACGAGATCGCCGATCTCTGCGAGCAGGTCGGCGCCGACGTCCAGGCGGTGGCGCGCGGCATCGGCCTCGACGGTCGGATCGGCGGCAAGTTCCTGCACGCCGGGCCGGGTTACGGCGGCTCGTGCTTTCCCAAGGACACGCTCGCGCTGCTGCGCACCGCCGAGCAGGTGGACGTGCCGCTGCGGCTGGTCGAGACCACCGTCAACGTCAACGACGCCCGCAAGCGGCGAATGACCCAAAAGATCCTCGCCGCCTGCGGCGGCAGCGTCGCCCACAAGACGATCGCGGTGTTGGGCGTCACCTTCAAGCCCAACACCGACGACATGCGCGACAGCCCGAGCCTGGTGGTCCTGCCGGCGCTGGAGGCCGAGGGCGCGCGGGTGCGCGCCGCCGACCCCGAAGGCCGCCCCCAGGCGGAGCCGCTGTTGCCGGGCGTCGAGTGGGAGGACGATCCCTACGCCTGCATCGCCGGCGCCGACGCGGTGGTGGTGCTGACCGAGTGGAACCAGTACCGCAGCCTCGATCTCGACCGGATCAAAGCGACGATGCGGGGCGACGTCTTCGTCGACCTGCGCAACGTCTACCCGCCGGAAGAGGTCGAGCGTGCGGGCTTCGTCTATACCGGTATCGGTCGAGGGCGCGGGCCGGTCGATCGCGGCCGAGCGCCGGCGGAGCCCTCGCAGCCGGCCGTCGATGGCCACGAGCTCGCCGTTAACGGCGCGCGGTGACGCTCGGCCTCGTGAGCGGCGGTCGTCGGCGCGCGCGGCGAGGAGTGTCAACCGTGCGTCGGTTGCCCGTTCCTCGCGATGTCTCGGGCGTCGTCGCGGTGATGGTCGGGGTCCGGGACCCTTACGCGGCGACCGCCGACCCGGCTCACGCCCTGAACAGGAGAAGATCGGCGCGGGTCCAGAGCCCGTAGCACACGAGCAAGGTGACCTGCTGGGTCACCACCGCCGTCGAGGCGGGCGCGCCCGAAATCAACGGGGACAGCAGCGCCACTCCGATCGCGAGGAACGCCGGCAGGCGGCTTGCGAGGACCGCGATGCGGAACGGGTCGAAGGCCGGCAGTCCCGGAACGCGGAGGATCCAGCTCGCCTGCGGCATCAAGGCACTTCCGAGCTTTCCGCCCGCCAGCAGCACCGTCGACGTCACCGCGAGCAGCACGTTGCCCACGAGGACCAGCGACACGGCGAGCGCGAGCGCCCCGAAGGTCGAGAGCAGGTCGCCGAGGCGCACACGGGCCGGGTTCGGCCCTCCGGCCCCGCGCCACGCGTGGTGGTAGACCTCGCCGCTGATGAAGAAGATGACCATCGCCACCGAGAGCGCCGTCGCCGCCGGGCTGCCGAGGAAATGGTCACGAAGCCCGACAACGACGGTGCCCGCCCCGCCCGGCACGGTACCGCGGCTCGTCACCACCTGCGCGATGCCGGTGATCAGGCCGGTCAGGTTGCCGAGATTGTAATATCCCCCGGGACCCTGCAGGCGCGCGGCTACGCCGGTCACGAGCGTCGGGGTGCCGGCGCGGCTCGGCGTGGCGGGCCGCATGGCGAGGGGTTCGATCCGATCCGGCATGCGGCGTCCTTTCTTCAGGTGGATCGGCTGGCCATGCTCCGAAGGCCGAGCGCGATCGGGGCGACAGCGGTCGTCCGCAGGGCGTTCGGACCATTCCGACACGCGCCCATGCGCCGGCCACGTCGGCCATCCGGAAGGCGGGTGCGGGAGCGATCCCGTGGCTGGCGAGAGCGAGGGCGAAGTCGAAGTCGACCGCGCCGGGGGGGCGCCCGCCGCTCGTCGCCAGGATGGGGGGCCGCACGCGGCGCCCAAGATCCCGCTCGATACGCCGATGACGACCCTCGGGCCGGGCGTGCCGACCGCCACCTCCGCGATCTCGACTGCGACGGCCGCGGTTGCGGATCGTGGCGCCGGGGTGGCGACAACCGCCGCCTCGCCGCCGGCAACGGCCGGCGGAACCAGCGCCTGCGACCGACGACCGGTGTCGCGCTTGGGCGTCGAGCCGAGGCGTTCGGGACGTGAATCCCCTCCACGGACGGCCGACGTCACGCATCGGGGCCGGCCTCACCGGGCAAGCGTGCGGGGATGGATGGCGGCAGGGCCGGTGGTCGGCCTCGGCGCAACGGTCACGGCGGGCTCGGTCGCCGCCCGGTCGCCGCAGCTCCGCCGACCGCCGCGGCAATGGGCGGACGCGAGCGACGTCCGGTCCGTCGTCACGATGGAGAGGTCGCTGTCGCCGCTGCGATCGCCGCACTGGCCGCGACCCCCGTCGCAGTCCGCCGCGGCCGGTCGTGAGGCCGCGGTCGCCGGCGCGTCGGTGCCGTCGTTCGACAGCGACACGCCCGCCGCCAGCACGGCGGTACCGGCGAGCGCGGCCAGGGCCTTCCTGGAAAACAGGTGAGCGATGAGCATGCGAAGTCCTCCGGGTTGCAGCGAAGGTTGGTGGCGATGGGGGTCGACGACGGCGGCGGGGCGGCCGGCGCTCGGCGCCCGGGCGCCCGCCGCGGTTGCCGGCGAACCGCGACGGCGGCGCGCCGTTCGGAGGTCGATCAGGGGCTTTTCGGCGACGAGGTAGGTGCCGATCCCGGCGACGATCGTGAACGCCATGCAGAGCACGGCGTCGACGTCGTTCGGTAGGTCGACCGGCAGCGCGACGGCGAGCTTGTAGTAGGCCGAGATCGTGAAGACCTGGATCAGGTAGAGGCTGTAGGAGGCGTCACCGAGGAAGTGCAGACCGCGGTGGCGCAACTGCGGCACGGTCACCGCCCCGGCGACGAGCAAGAGCGCGGGGATGCCCCAGAAGAACCAGCGGTGTTCGAGGGCGTGCCAGGGATCGACGAGGGTGGCGAGCAGCGCCACCGCGCCCACGGCCAACAGCATCGCGCCGCGGCGGCGCGGCCACGGCCGGTCGTAGACCAGCCCGAGCCCGGCGCCGAACAGAAACTCGCAGACCACCGCCTCCAGCGGTAGCCAGACGAACCCCGCGATGATCAGACCGCTGCAGACCAACACGGCGTGCCGGACGTCGCCCGCGAAGATCGTCAGGGTGAAGGCGAGATAGAAGATCATCTCGTATTCGAGGGTCCAGCCCACATACAACACCGGAAACGCGCCCTCGACGAATAGCGTCGTAAACGACAAGGAACGTAGCAACCGCGGCACGTCGATCGCGGCGTGGCCGAACAGGCCGGGCACGGTGAGCCAAAGTCCGACGTACAACAGGGTCAGCGTCCAATAGAGCGGGACGACCCGGTAGATCCGGTGGTCCAGAAAACGCCCGGGGCCGCTGGGGCGCCGGCGCTGGATGTAGACCATGATGAAGCCGGAGATGACGAAGAAGAGGTCGACACCGCTGTCGCCCCAGTTCTGAAGAAAAGCGAAGAGCGCGACGTCCTGGTCGTATTTGGCCGCTTGCTCGAGGATGTGCACACCGGCGACGTTGAGGGCGGCGAAGGCACGCAGCACCTGGACATTGGCGAGCGTGGTGGGGCCGGAGGCCTGGCTCATGCGGTGCGTCCCCCTCGGTGTCCGCGTGGTGGCTACGACCCTGGCCGTCGCTTCCGGTCAGCCGGTGACGGCGAGGAGGAGCGGCAGCGCGGCCGCGGTCATCAGCGCGTTGAGGATCATGCCGAGCGAGGCGAAGGCGCCGGTGCGCTCGCTGAGCGCGAGGGCGCGGGCGGTGCCGATGGCGTGGGCCGAGACCCCGAGGGCGAGGCCTTGGGCGCGCGGACACGGCGCCCCGAAGAGACCGTGACGCAGGCCCACGACGCCGGCGCCGAAGACCCCGGTGAGGACCACCACCAGCGAGGCCAGGTGCGGCAGCCCGCCGTTGTGGGCGGCCAGTTCCAGCGCCACGGCCGTGGTCACCGACTTGGTCGCCAGCGTCGCCGTGACGGGTGCCCCGGCTCCGGCCAGGCGGCAGACGGCGATGGCGGTGAGCGCGGCGGTGAGACCGCCCACGGCCACCGCCGGCAGCACCACCCCCGCCGCGCCCGCGATCTCGCCGCGAAAGCGGTAGAGCGGCACCGCCAGCAGCACGACATGGGGGCCGAGGAGCCAGCCGAAGAGTGCCGCCGTGGGGGCGTAGGCGTCCGCGGGCACGTCGAGCGCGGCGCCGAGCACGGCGAGCGCGCCCGCCGCGACCAGCACCGGGTTGGCGACCGGGTGCATGCCGAGCGCGAGGTGGAGACGGCGGGCGACCAGGAAGCCGCCGACGGTGACGCCGGCGCCGACGGCGAGCGCCGCGGTCGCGGGGGTCATCGCCCGTCCTCCACCTGCACTCCCGCTGGTGAGGCGGCCCGGCGGGCGCGCAAGCGGGCGACGGCGGCGGTGGTCGCGCCCGCCACGACGGTGCCGACGGTGATCACCGCGGCGATGGCGACCGCCGCCTCGCCGAGCCGGCCGAGATCGCCGAGCGCGAGCGTACACGCCGGGACGAAATAGAGCGGCAGCCATGGCAACGCCCGGCGGGCGAGCGCATCCAGCGCCGCGGGCACGCGGCCGATGGCGACGCAGAAGCCGAACACCAGCAGCATCGCCACCAGCGAGGCCGGAAGCGGCAGCCCGACCGCGGCAATGACGACGTCGACGCCGACGAAGAGACCGACGACCGCGGCGGCGGCCGCGCCGACTGCGAGCATGTTCGTCCCCCCCCCCTCGCACGCGGTCCTTCCGAGGACGCGCACGCGCCTTGCTCCGGCGCGTACGCGGGCCCGGTTGTGAGAAATGTCACCACGACCGCGACCGATGACCGGTTAGCCGATGACGGCACGGGGGACGGTTACCGGCCCGACCTCAAAGCAACCTCAAAGCGGGTTTCGGGCGATGGCGGGCAGGCGATCCGACGGGCCGACGGAGCAGGGCGGGGGACCCGGACCCTGGCGGCTTCAACTCCTGGGTCTGCGCCGGTGGGGACGGCCCGCGGCCGACGAACCGCTCGCCCTGCGCCCCCGTATCGCCCTGCTGCTCGGCCGGGTCGCGCTCGCCGGCGCCGGGGGTGTCGACCGCGCCGCCCTCGCCGAGGCGCTCTGGCCCGAACGCCCGCCCGGCCGGGCGGCCCACAGCCTCACCCAGAGCCTGAGCGAGCTGCGGCGGCGGTTCGCCGGCACGCTCCAGCCGGTCGTCGCGCGCGACGGTCGACTGGTCCTGGGCGCGGGGGTGGTGGTCGACGTCGACGAGGTCCGCCGCGATCTCGCCGGTCCCGACCCGGCGGCGCGGCTCGCGGCCGCCGAACGCGCCCGCGGCGGGTTGCTCGACGGGCTCTACGCCGACTCGCCGGAACTCGACGCGTGGCTGGACGGCGCTCGCCGTGAGCTCGCGCGCGACGTCCACGACGCGCTCGTGCGCACCCTCGACGAGGCGCTCGTGGCGGGCGAGCGCGGCAGCGCGCTCGCCGCCGTCGACGCGTTGGTCGCGCTCGACCCGCTCGACGAGGAGGCGCACGCCCGTGGCGTCGAGCTCCGCCTCGCCGAGGGCCGGCCCCGCGACGCGCTGCGGCGCGCGGAGGCTGCGGCCGCGGTGATCGCACGCGAGCTCGACGCGGAACCGGGACCGCGCCTGCGCGCCCTTCTCCGCCGCGCCCAGCGCTCGCGCAGCGACGCCCCGGCGCCGGGACCGCCGCGGCTGGGCGTGCTGCCCTTCACCGCGACGGTGGCCGATCCGACGATCGCGAGCCTCGCCGCCGCCTTGCCCCGGGTGCTGGCGGAGCGACTCGCGTCCCACCGCGACCTCGCGGTCCTGGCGCCCGGCGCCACGCTGACGGCGGCGCCGGCGACGGACCCGGTGGGCCGTCTGCGGCGGCAGTTCGACGCCGATTTCGCGATCGAGGGCAGCTTCGGGGTGGTCGACGGCGCGCCGACGCTGACGCTCGCCGTGGTCGACTGCGCCAGCCGGTGTGTGGCGTGGACCCAGCGGAGCGCCGTCGCCGAGCGCGAGGTCGGGGCCTTCATGGCGGCGATGGCGACCCGGATCGCCGCGGCGTTGACGGCGCGCTATGCGCGCGCCGCCGCGGCGGCGCCGGTCGCGAGCGGCGGCGCCGAGCTGGAAGCGTTCGCGCTCTACGCCCGCGCCCGCGAACTCTACGACGCCTTGAGCCCGGCCGGTCACCTCGCCGCCTGGGAGCTCGCCGGCGCGGCGATCGCCCGCGATCCGAGCCTGGGTCAGGCTTGGCTCCTGCGCGCCTATCTCGCCGAGGGCCTGCTGTTGCGCGGCTGCGCGGTCGACCGCGAGGACCTGGCGGCGGCCCGCCGCGACGCCATCGCACGGGCCCACGCCCTCGACCCCTGGGACGGCCGCACCCTGATCGAGCTGGGCGATCTGCACCTCGACGCCGGCGACGCGGCCGCGGCGCGGCGGTGCTATCGCGCCGCGGCCGACGACCCCGCCGCCGAGACCAGGATGATCGCCGCCAAGTACTGCGCCGGCACCCTCGACCGCCCGGCCGAGGCGCGGGCGATGTTGGCCGAAGCGGCGCGGCTGCACGCCCCGGACGCGCCCTGGCTCGCCAGCAACGCGCTGCGCACCTACGTCGTCCTCGGCGACAACGACGCCGCGCTGGGGGCGGCCGGCCGGGCGCCGCACTCGCCCCTGCACGTCGTCTGTCGGGCGGTGGCGCTGCACCGCGCCGGGGCGAGCCGCTCGGCGCGCGAGCTCGTCGCCGACGAACGCGCCACGGCACCCGGCTTCGACCCGCGAGCTCTCGCCCGCTCGCCCTTCCTTTCGCCCTATCTGCAGGCGCCGGTGGCGCGGCGGCGCTTTCTGGCCGACCTCGACGCGATCGTCGGTCCGCGTGCGGGTCAGGCCCCGAGCGCGCGGGTGCGCATCTCGAAGAACCGCTGGTCGAAATCGCGGGCGTAGCGGTCGGCCTGCGCGAGGTAGGTGTCGAGGCTGGCGGCGATGCGGCCGGTAAGCGTGTCGGTGGCGGCGAGGTCGGCCATGACCTCCTCGGTCGTGCGGCCGAGCGCGTCGACGACCTCGGCCGGCCAGGTCCTGAGCTCGATGCCCTGCGCCAGGAGC
>CAZCVH010000074.1:0-8473 GCA_964502115.1 uncultured Geminicoccaceae bacterium | reverse complement strand
GCCAAAGGGCGACGAAGCGCGGCTGGCCGATGCCGACGGTGGCCACCACCATCCCGATCACCAAGGCGGGTGAGGTTGTCGGCCACCGCCGAGAGCAAGAACGAGAGCGCGCCCGTCGCCCAAAAAGAGGCCGGTATGGCTCAGCTTCGAGGGATCGGCCGCTCGCGCAGCGCCTCGAAGACGTCCAGCCGCTTCAGCGCCGCGATGTAGGTCATCGCCGCCATCAAGACCAGCGCGGGCCCGCCCTCCTCGTGCAGACTGAAGAGGCTAGCCTCGCGCGCCGCGTGCTCGGCGATGCCGTAGGTCGGCGCCGCACAGGCGACCAGCGACCAGATCAGCCCGGCGGCGAGCAACACCGGTTTCGACTTGCGCAGGCCGGTGCGCTCTTCGATCGTCACCAGCAGATAGGCGAGCACGAAGATGACCGGACAGGAGAGCGAGCGCGCGTCCGTCAGCAGCGACGTCGGTACGACGTTGCCGTGCGGCCCCGGTCTTGCGCTGCAGTTGCGAAGGCGGCGCCGGCATCATCGTGGCATCGGTCGAAACGCATCGCTGCCCAGCCGCCGTTGCGGCGCGCCGTCGCCCGGCCCGGACAGGGCGGCCTGCCGCCGGCGCGTGCCTGGCGCGCCGCGGGACGCCGCGGCGCGGCGGCGAACGCGCGGACAGCTTGCGCCGAATGTCCGAGACCCCGTTACCGCACCAGCGGCATGGCGAAGTCGGAGCCGGCGCGCACGCCCGTGGGCCAACGCGCCGAGACCGCCTTCTGCCTGGTGTAGAAGCGCACACCCTCCATGCCGTGGAGGTGGTGGTCGCCGAAGAGCGAGCGCTTCCAGCCGCCGAAGGCGTGATGGGCCACCGGCACCGGGATCGGCAGGTTGACCCCGACCATGCCGACCTCGACCTCCTGGGCGAAGGCGCGTGCGGCGTCGCCGTCGCGGGTGAAGATCGCCGTGCCGTTACCGTATTCGTGGTCGTTCACGAGCTTCACCGCCGTGTCGTAGTCCGGCACGCGCACCACCGACAACACGGGCCCGAAGATCTCCTCCTTGTAGATCCGCATCTCGGCCGTCACCGCGTCGAACAGGCAGCCGCCGATGAAGTAGCCCTGCTCGAAGCCCTGCATCTGGAAGTCGCGGCCGTCGACGACGAGCTTGGCGCCTTCGGCGACGCCGAGGTCGACATAGCCCTTCACCTTGTCGCGGTGCTCGGCGGTGACGAGCGGACCCATCTCGACCTCGGGGTCGGTGCCGGGGCCGATCTTGAGCTGGCGGACGCGCGGGGCGAGCCGCTCGATCAGCGCGTCGCCGACGCGGTCGCCGACGGCGACGGCGACCGCGACCGCCATGCAGCGCTCGCCCGCCGAGCCGTAGCCGGCGCCGAGGAGCGCGTCGGTCGCCTGGTCGAGATCGGCGTCGGGCATGACGACCATGTGGTTTTTCGCACCGCCCAGCGCCTGGCAGCGTTTGGCGTGCGCGCAGGCGGTGGTGTAGACGTGCGCCGCCGTCGTCGTGGCGCCGACGAAGCTGACCGCGGCGACGTTGGGATGGGTCAAGAGCGCGTCGACGGCCGCCTTGTCGCCGTTGACGACGTTGAGCACCCCCGGCGGCACGCCCGCATCAAGCGCGAGCTCCGCCAGCCGCAGCGGGCAGGAGGGATCCTTCTCCGACGGCTTGAGCACGAAGCTGTTGCCGCAGGCGAGGGCGAGCGGGAACATCCACAGCGGGATCATCGCCGGGAAGTTGAACGGCGTGATGCCGACGCAGACGCCCACCGGCTGGCGGAACGAGGCCAGATCGACGCCGGCGCCGACCTCGGCGGAGAACTCGCCCTTGAGGAGCTGCGGGATGCCGCAGGCGAACTCGACCACCTCGAGGCCGCGGGTGATGGAGCCCTTGGCGTCGTCGAGCGTCTTGCCGTGCTCGGTGGTGACGAGCCGGGCGAGCTCGTCCATATGGCGCTCGATCAGGTCCTTGAAGGCGAACATGATCCGCGCCCGGCGGAGCGGCGGCGTCGCCGCCCACGCCGGCAAGGCCGCGCGTGCCGCCTCGACGGCGCGGTCGACCTCGCTCGCGTCCGCGAGCGCGACCTCGCCGATGCGCTCGCCCAACGCCGGGTCGTAGATCGGCCCCGTCCGCCCGCTCGTGCCGGCGACGCGCTCGCCCGCCAACAGATGCCCGATCCGCACCATGGTCTTCGCCTCCGGTTCGTTGCCGTGCACGGCGCGCCGCGCCCGGGGCGGCCGGCGGCTCAGGCGGATTCGCCGGCCGCCTCCAACGATTTGTGCACGATCTCGTAGAGGTCGCGCGAGAGCCCTTCGGTGCCGGCGAGCCGTTCGAGCTGCTCGCGCATCAGGCGTTGGCGCGCGCCGTCGAAGCGGCGCCAGCGGTCGAAGGCCTTGGCGAGCCGCGCCGCCACCGCCGGGTTGCGACCATCGAGCTCGAGCGCGACGTCGGCGACGAGCCGGTAGCCGGCGCCGTCGCGACGGTGGAACCCGCGCAAGTTGAAGTTCGCGAAGACACCCAGGACCGAGCGCACCCGGTTGGGATTGGCGAGCGTGAAGGCGGGGTGCCGCATCAAGCCCTCGACCTCTTCGACCACCGCGGCGTGCTCGGCCATCGCCTGCACCGCGAACCACTTGTTCACCACCAGCGGCTCGTCCTGGAAGTCGCGATAGAAGCGGTCGAGGACCTCGCCGCGCTCGGCCCAGTCCCAGCGCGCCACGAGGGCGAGCGCGGCCAGCCGGTCGGTCATGTTGGCGGCGTCGCGCGCCTGCACGGCGATCGCCGTGCGGACGTCTTCGGCAACGCCGTGGGCGAGGTAGGCGAGCGCGGAGTTCTTCAACCGACGCTTGCCCATCGCCTCGCTGGTGAGCGCGAAGCGATCCTCGCGGCAGCCTTCGACGAGCTCCGCCAGCCGTGGCGCCAGGCGACGGCCGAGGGCGGCCTGGGCGACCTCGCGGGCGGCGGCGATGCCCTCGACGTCGATGACGGCCATCTGCTCGCCGAGATAGGTCGCCGACGGCAGGCCCATGAGCTGCGCCTTGAAGGCCGGCTCGATGCCATGGTCGGCGAGGACTTGGCCCCAGGCGGCGACGAAGGGGGCCGGCAGTTCCGGCGGCCGGGCCGCGGCGTGGTCCCGGACCAGGCCCAACAGCGTGCGAAGCGCCAGGGTCTGACCGGCGTCCCAGCGGGCGAAGCCGTCGCCGTCGTGGGCCAGCAGATGGGCGAGGTCGGCGTCGCTGAAATCGGCCTCGAGCCGGACGGGCGCGGAGAAGCCGCGCAGCAGCGACGGCACCGGCGGTGCCGTGACGTCCTCGAAGACGAAGCGCTGCGCGGTGTCGGTGAGTTCGAGGACACGCTCGTTGCCGACGGCCGCGACCTCGCCTTCGAGCCTGAGCGGCAACTCGGCGCCGCTCGCGTCCAACAGCCCGAGCCGCAGCGGCAGATGGAACGGCGCCTTGACGGGCTGGCCGGGCGTCGCCGGGGTGTACTGGCGCAGGGTGAGGGCGTAGCGCCGGGTCTCGGGATCGTAGGCCCCCTCGACCTCGACCCGGGGTGTGCCCGCCTGCTCGTACCAGCGGAAGAACTGCGTGAGGTCCCGCCCCGACGCCGTGGCCATCGCCGCCACGAAGTCCTCGCAGGTGACCGCGCCGCCGTCGTGGCGATCGAAGTAGAGCTCGAGCCCGCGGCGGAACGCCTCCTCGCCGATGAGGGTGTGGATCATGCGGATGACTTCCGCACCCTTGTCGTAGACGGTGCGCGTGTAGAAGTTGTTGATCTCGACGTAGCTCGCCGGCCGGATCGGGTGCGCCAGCGGCCCCGCGTCCTCGGGGAACTGGCCCTCGCGCAACAGCGCGACGTCGCCGATGCGCTTGACCGAGCGCGAATGCAGGTCGGCGGTGAACTCCTGGTCACGGAAGACCGTCAGTCCTTCCTTCAAGGTCAGCTGGAACCAGTCGCGGCAGGTGACCCGGTTGCCGGTCCAGTTGTGGAAGTACTCGTGGGCGATGATCCGCTCGACGTTGACGAAGTCGTTGTCGGTGGCGGTGTCCGGCCGCGCCAGTGTCGCCGCGGTGTTGAAGATGTTGAGACCCTTGTTCTCCATGGCGCCGAAATTGAAGTCGCTGACGGCGACGATGTTGTAGACGTCGAGATCGTACTCGAGGCCGAAACGCTCCTCGTCCCAGCGCATGGCGCGCTTGAGCGCGTCCATGGCGTGGGCGGTCTGATCGATGAAGGCGGCCTCGCTGTAGATCCGCAACGCGACGTCGCGCCCCGAACGGGTGCGCAAGCGGTCCTCGCGGACGGCGAGGTCGCCGGCGACCAGCGCGAACAGGTAGGCCGGCTTGGGGTACGGGTCCTCCCAGGTGGCGTAGTGCCAGCCGTCGCCGAAGGTCCCTTGCGAGATCGGATTGCCGTTGGAGAGCAGGACCGGCAGCGCCGCCTGCGGACCTTCGAGCCGGACGCGAAAGCGCGCGAGCACGTCGGGGCGGTCGAGATACCAGGTGATGCGGCGAAAGCCCTGGGCCTCGCACTGGGTGCAGAAGACGCCGTTCGAGAGGTAGAGCCCCGACAGCTTGGTGTTGGCTTCGGGGTTGATCCGGACCGCCGTCTCCAGGGTGAAACGCTCGGGCGGGCGCAAGAGCACGAGGTCGCCGTCGTCGAGGCGGTACTCGTCGGCGCCGAGCGGCCGGCCGTCGACCGCGATCTCCAGCAACTCCAACTCCTCGCCGGCGAGCGCGAGCTGGCCCACCGGCAACGCCGTCCGCCGCACGAAGTGGATCCGCGCGCGTACGATCGTCGCGTCGGCGATCAATCGAAAGCTGAGATCGGTCGTCTCGATACGGTAATCGGGCGCGCGGTAGTCCTCCAACCGCACGGTCTTCGGCGTCGGGCGTTGCGCCATCGGGGATCACGTCTGGGAGGTGTCTCGGCTGCGCGCCGGATATGACCGAAAGGCGCGCGACTTGTCCAGTGCCGCCGGCCGCGGCTTGCCCGCCGCCCGCCGAACCCCTAAGCAGCGCCGAACGACGACGCATGATTGAGATGAGGGGTCGGGCATGGCCCGCTGCGCGTTTTTGGGTCTCGGCGTGATGGGTTTTCCGATGGCCGGCCATCTGGCCGCCGCGGGTCATGAGCTCACCGTCTTCAACCGCACGGCGAGCAAGGTGGAGCGCTGGACCGGCGCGCACGCCGGCACGGCGGCGCCGACGCCCGAAGCGGCGGCCGACGGCGCCGACCTCGTCTTCATGTGCCTCGGCAACGACGACGACGTCCGGAGCGTGATCTACGGCGACGCCGGCGCGCTCGCAGGTCTCGGCCGCGACGCCGTGCTGGTCGACCACACCACCGCGTCGGCCGCGCTCGCCCGCGAGCTCGCCGCCGCGGCCGCGGCCAATGGCGCCGGCTTCGTCGACGCGCCGGTGAGCGGCGGTCAGGCCGGCGCCGAGAACGGCGTGCTCACCGTCATGTGCGGCGGCGACGCGGCGAGCTTCGCCAAGGCGGAGCCGGTCATGGGCTGCTACGGCCGCTCGGTGAAGCGCCTGGGCGAGGTCGGAAGCGGCCAGCTCACCAAGATGGTCAACCAGATCTGCATCGCGGGCCTGTTGCAGGGCCTCGCCGAGGCGGTGAACTTCGCCCAGGCCGCCGAACTCGACACCGACGCCGTCGTCGACGTCATCTCCAAGGGCGCCGCGCAAAGCTGGCAGATGGAGAACCGCTGGCACACCATGGCCGCGGCCGAGTTCGACTTCGGCTTCGCGGTGAACTGGATGCGCAAGGACCTCGCGATCTGCCTCGAGGAGGCGCGACGCAACGGCGCGCCCCTTCCGGTGACGGCTCTCGTCGACCAATTCTACCGTGAGGTTCAAATGGCCGGTGGCGAACGCTGGGACACGTCCAGCCTCGTGCACAACCTGCGCGGGCCTCGGACCGGCTCCGACTCCGGGAGATGAGGCGACCTCGGTGACACCCCCAGCTTCCGTCCGCGAACGCCGCGGACGCCGACGCCGCCGCGGCGACACGCTCGGCGCCGACGACGTATCGCTGCTCGAGCTCGCCGACTTCACCTACGCCGATCCGAGCGACAGCCGGATGCGGCGGCTCGCCATCCGTGGGATCGAGCGCGTCACCGGCAAGCCGCGGCTGGCGCGGCTCTACCGCAAACACCAAAAACAACACGACCCGGATTTCTGGGGCTCGGCGGTGCGTCGGCTCGGCATCGAGCTCGACTACGACGCCGACAAGCTCGAGCGGCTACCGGCTCAGGGCCCGGTCGTGGTCGCCGCCAACCACCCCTACGGCGTCCTCGACGGGCTGATGATCGGTCACCTCGTCGGCCGCCGGCGCAAGGACTTCCGCGTCGTCGCCCACGGCCTTTTGACCCGCTCGGCCGAGGCCGCGCCGTTCCTGTTTCCGATCGATTTCACCGAAAGCGACACCGCGCGCGCCACCAACCTGCGCTCGCGCAAGGCTGCGCTGGACTGGCTCAAGGGCGGCGGCGTGCTGATCGTCTTTCCCGGCGGCACCGTCTCGACCTCGCCCAAGGCGTTCGGCCCGGCGGTCGACCCGCCCTGGAAACCCTTCACCGCCAAGCTGATCCACGCCGCCGCGGCACCGGTGCTGCCGGTCTGCTTCGTCGGGCAGAACAGCCGGCTGTTCCAGCTCGCCAGCCATGTCAGCCTGACACTGCGGATGTCGCTCCTGTTCCACGAGGTCGCCAACAAGATCGGCTCGCGTCAGCGCATCGAAATCGGTGATCTGATCCCTTACGCCGAGCTGGCGCCCTTGAAGGAACGGGCCGCGCTCATCGATGAGCTGCGCCGCCGGGTCTACGCCCTGCATCCGACCCCGAAGCTCGCCGACCGGCGCTACACGCCGCGCGTCGCCTGATCGGGGCGCCGCGGTGACTTCGGTCGCGGCCCGCCCGGCGGTGGCGTGGCGCGGCGAGCTGCGCGCCCTCACCGCGCTCGCGCTGCCGCTCGCCCTCACCCAGCTCGCGCAGATCGCGATCAACACCACCGATCTGGTGATGATGGGCTGGCTCGGCACCGACGCCCTCGCCGCCGGTGGGCTCGCCGTCAACATCTGGATCCTGCCGGCGCTGTTCGGCATCGGCGTCGCCTCGGCGTTGCCACCGTTGGTGGCGGAGGCGCTGGGCGCGCGTCGACCGCGACAGGTCCGCCGGGTGGTGCGCCAGGGCCTCTGGGTGGTCGCGGTGGTCACCGTGCCGGCCGCGCTCGCCCTCGCGTTCAGCGCGCCGCTCCTGCGCGCGCTCGGCCAGGAGCCGACGATCGCCGCCGCGGCCGAGAGCTATCTGCGCGCCGCCGCGCCGGCGCTGCCCTTCGCCGCCTTCACGATGGCCCTTCGGGGCTTCGTGACCAGCTTCGGGCACACCCGCGCCGTGCTCGCCGTCATGAGCGCGGCGGTGCTCCTCAACGCCCTTTCCAACTACGGCTTGATGTTCGGCGAGTTCGGGCTGCCGCGGCTGGAGCTCGTCGGCGCCGGGATCAGCTCGACCCTCGTCAACCTCGCCACCTTCGCCGTGCTCGCCGTGCTGGCGAGCCGGGCGGCGCCCTATCGCCGCTACCGCGTCTTCGCCCGCCTCTGGCGCCCGGACTGGGCGGTCTTCGCCGCGGTCGCGAGACTGGGGCTGCCGATCGGGCTCACGCTGCTGCTCGAGGTCGGGATGTTCAGCGCGGCGGCGCTGTTGGTGGGCACCCTCGGCCCGGTGCCGCTGGCCGCCCACAACGTCGCGCTGCAGCTCTGCGCCATCATCTTCATGGTGCCGTTGGGACTGAGCCAGGCCGCGACCATCCGCGTCGCCCTCGCCGCGGGGCGTGGGGACGGCGCCGGGGTGCGTCGGGTCGGCCGGCTCGCCGTCGGCCTCGCCGTCGCCGTCATGACCGTGCCGGCCACGGCCTTTGTCGCCGTGCCCGACTGGCTGGTGCGGCCGTTTCTCGACGACCCCGCCGGCCAGGGCCGGCTCGTGGAGACCGCGGTCGGGCTTTTGGGCGTCGCCGCCCTCTTTCAGATCGCCGACGGGCTGCAGGTGGTCGGCGGCGGCCTCCTGCGCGGGCTGAAGGACACCACGGTGCCGATGCTCTACGCCGGCTTGGGCTACTGGCTCTGCGGGCTCGGCACCGCCGCCACCCTGGTGACGCTCGGCGACGGCGGCGCGCGCGGGGTCTGGGCGGGGCTCTTGATCGGCCTCACCGTGACCGCCGCGCTGGCGTTGACGCGCTTCTTTCGGCGCACCGGCCGCACCGACCGCTGAGTCCCCGACACTCAGGCCGGCGCGCCGTCGTCCCGGGCGGTGCCGTCGTCGATCTGCAGCTCCGTCGCCTCGGGCTCCTCGGCGAGGGCGCGGGCCAACACGCAGATCGCCTCCTGGTGGCGTCGGTTCGTCAACGAGATGAAGTTACGCGCGAGTTCGAGCAGCATGCGCTGCTGCGCGGTGGGCTGGAAAGGTTGGC
>CAZCVH010000073.1:0-9161 GCA_964502115.1 uncultured Geminicoccaceae bacterium | reverse complement strand
TGAGGGCGCGCGCGGGCGCGCTGGTCGTCGCCCTGGTGGCCGTCGCGCTGGTGGCCGTCGCGCTGGTGGCGGTCGCGCCGGCGACGGCGCAGGACTGCGCGCCGTGCCGGGTCGAGACCGGCACCTACCGCACGGCGGCGCCGCCGGCCTGGGACGGCACGACCCCGCTCGGCCTCCTGGTCGCCTTTCACGGCTACGCCGCGAGCGGTGAGGCGATCCTCGCCGACCAACGGCTGCGCGAGCTCGCGGCGGCGCACGACCGCCTGCTGGTCGCGCCCGACGGCAGGGCGAACGCGCGCGGCCGGCGCAGCTGGGCGCATCGGGGCTCGCCCTCGCAGAACCGCGACGACACAGCCTTCCTCGACGCCGTGCTCGCGGACGTCCGGCGGCGGTTTCCGGTCGCCGAGGTCGCGCCGGTCGTGTTCGGCTTCTCGCAGGGCGGCTCGATGGTCTGGGACCTCGCCTGCCGGCGGGGCGGCGACTTCGCCCGCTACGTCGCGGTCGCCGGCGGCTTTTGGGAGCCCATGCCCGAAAACTGCGTCACGCCGGTGGGCGAGTTCGTCCACGTCCACGGCCTCGACGACGCGGTCGTGCCGCTCGAGGGCCGCCCGATCGGCGAGCGCTGGCGCCAGGCCGACATCTTCGCCGGCTTCGCCCGGTTCGAGGCCGCCGCGGGTTGCACCGCGACCCCGGACCGGCTGGTGGGACGGGGCGCGCTGCATTGTCGCATCTGGGATCGCTGCCCGAACGGCGATCTGAGCTTGTGTCTGCACGCCGACGGCCATTCCATGCCGTTGGCGCCGCTGGCCACGCTGTTGGGTCGGTGATCGAGGCGAACCAAAGCGCCATTCAAAAGGGACGACGCCGCCGTTAGGGTCGATGGCTACGATCCGAGGCGATGCGCCGTAAGGGAGGCACATGTCCGTCGACGAACTGAGCTTCGCCGAGTTCCCCGAGGTCGACCGCGCGGCCTGGCGAGCCGCGGTCGACAAGATCCTCAAGGGTGCCGACTTCGACCGGCGCATGGTCACGCGCACCGAGGACGGCCTCGCCATCCAGCCGCTCTACGGTCTCGACGACCCCGCCGGCGACGCCGGCGTGCCCGGCCACTACCCTTATGTGCGCGGTGGCCGGGAGGTGCAGGGGGCGTGGCGACTGGAGCAGCGCCAAGCGCACCCCGACCCCGCCACCGCCAACAAGCAGGCGCTCGACGATCTCGAGCACGGGGTCCAAGCGCTCCGGCTCGCCATCGCCGATCCGCTCGACGACGCCCCCGAAGGCGTCGTGCTGGGCGAGCCGGGTGATCTCGCCTGCGTGCTCGACAAGGTGGTGACCGACGCCGCGCCGGTGAGTCTCGAGGCCGGCTCGCGCGGGCTCGAGATGGCGCGCGCCCTGGTCGCCCGCTGGCGCGAGAGCGGCGCCGACCCGGCGGCCGTGGCGGGCGATCTGCACATCGATCCGCTGGCCGCGCTGGCGCGCACCGGCCGCTTGGCCGAGGCGCCGGGCGACGCCTTCGCCGAGATCGCCGGTTTCGTCGGCGAGATCGACGATGGCTTCGCGCAGGTGCGCGCCCTCGGGGCCGATCTACGCCCGGTTCACGAGGCCGGTGCCGGCCCGTCGCTGGAGCTCGCCGTCGGTCTCGCCCAGGCGGCCGAGAGCTTGCGGCTGGCCGAGCAGGGCGGGCTGGCCCCGGAGGTGGCGGCGCGCCAGCTGACCTGGCTGGTGGCGGTCGACGACGACGTCTTCATGGGCATCGCCAAGCTGCGGGCCCTGCGGCGCTGCTGGAGCACGATGGCCGCGGCGGTGGGCGACCGGACGGCGCCGCGCGTCGTCGCGGAGACCTCGCGGCGCATGCTCGCCAGGCGCGACGCCTACGTGAACCTGTTGCGCAACACGCTCGCCGCCTTCGCCGGCGCCACCGGCGGTGCCGACGCGCTGACCGTGCTGCCGTTCACCTGGAGCCTCGGCCTGCCCGTCCGCTCCGCCCGGCGGATGGCGCGCAACACCCAGTTGATCCTCAAGGAAGAGGCCGGGCTGGAGCGCGTCGTCGATCCGGGCGGCGGCAGCTTCTACGTCGAGAACCTGACCGACCAGCTCGCCAACGCCGCGTGGGCGACCTTCCAAGAGCTGGAGCGGGACGGCGGCTTCCTCGCGCTGTTGAAGGGCGGCGGGCTCGCGCAGCGGATCGACGAGCAGTGGGCCAAGCGCGAACGCGCGCTCGCCAGCCGCCGCGAGATGGTCACCGGGGTGAGCGCCTTCCCGCTGGTCGACGAGCACGCGGTCGAGCTCGACCCCTTCGATCCGAGCGAGCTCGTGGGCGCGCTCGCCGCGGCGCGGCCGGCCGTCGCCGAAAGCGTGACGCCGCTGCCGAGGCGGCGTGTGGCCGAGCGTTTCGAGGCCCTGCGCGACGCCGCCGACCGCGCCGCCGCGAGCCGCGGCCGCCCGGAGGTCATGCTGGTCCATCTGGGCTCGCTGGCGGAATCCAACGTCCGCGCCAGCTGGACGCGGAGCCTTTTGGAGGCCGGTGGGCTGGGATGCGTCGACAGCGCGCCGGCCGCCGATGCCGCCGCGGTCGCCGAGGCCTGCCGCCAGGCCGGGCCGAAATTCGTCGTCCTGTGCTCGAGCGACGAGCGCTACGCCGAGCTCGCCGAGGCGGCCGCTGAGGCCGCCAAGGCGGCGGGGGTCGCGACGGTGGCGCTGGCCGGCCGCCCGGGCGACAACGAAGCGGCTTGGCGGGCCGCCGGAATCGATGTTTTCCTCTACGCCGGTATGGACGTGCTGGCCGAACTCGAAGCCGCGCACCAGCGACTGGGACTTGCCGCATGAGCCGCGTACCCGACTTCACGACGATCGATCTGGCCGCGCCCGAGACCGGGACCGTCGAGCACGGGCCCGTATGGGAGACCGCGGAGGGTATCGAGCTGAACTCGGCCTACGGGCCCGAGGACCGCGAGGGGCTGGAGTTCACCGGCTCGATGCCGGGCTTTCCGCCCTATCTGCGCGGCCCCTACGCGCCGATGTACGCCTATCAGCCGTGGACCGTGCGCCAGTACGCCGGCTTCTCCACGGCCGACGAGAGCAACGCCTTCTACCGCCGCAACCTCGCGGCCGGGCAGAAAGGGCTCTCGATCGCCTTCGATCTCGCCACCCATCGCGGCTACGACAGCGACCATCCGCGGGTCGGCGGCGATGTCGGCATGGCCGGCGTGGCGATCGACAGCATCTACGACATGCGCCAGCTGTTCGACGGCATCCCGCTCGACAAGATGACCGTGTCGATGACGATGAACGGCGCCGTCCTGCCGGTGATGGCCCTCTATATCGTCGCCGCCGAAGAACAGGGCGTGCCGCCCGTCAAGTTGGCCGGGACCATTCAGAACGATATTCTGAAAGAGTTCATGGTCCGCAACACCTACATCTTCCCGCCGCAGCCATCGATGCGGATCATCTCGGACATCTTCCGCTACACCTCGGCGGAGATGCCGAAGTTCAACTCGATCAGCATCTCCGGCTACCACATGCAGGAGGCGGGGGCGACGGCGGACCTCGAGCTCGCCTACACGCTCGCCGACGGCGTCGAGTACCTCCGGGCCGGCCGCGCCGCCGGCCTCGACATCGACGCCTTCGCCCCCCGGCTGTCGTTCTTCTGGGCCATCGGCATGAACTTCTTCATGGAGGTGGCCAAGCTCCGTGCCGGACGGTTGTTGTGGTCGAAGCTGGTCAACCAGTTCGAGCCCCAGAACGCCAAGTCCTCGAGCCTTCGGACCCACAGCCAGACCTCGGGCTGGTCGCTCACCGCCCAGGACGTCTTCAACAACGTGACGCGCACCTGCGTCGAGGCGATGGCGGCGGTGCACGGCCACACCCAGTCGCTGCACACCAACGCGTTCGACGAGGCGTTGGCGCTGCCGACCGACTTCTCGGCCCGCATCGCCCGCAACACCCAGCTCCTCTTGCAGCAGGAGGCGGGGGCGATGCGCTCGATCGACCCCTGGGGCGGCAGCTACTACGTCGATCGGTTGACCCAGCAGCTCGCGGAGAAGGCCTGGGCGCACATCCAGGAGGTCGAAGAGCAGGGCGGCATGGCCAAGGCCATCGAGGCCGGCATCCCCAAGCTTCGCATAGAGGAAGCCTCGGCCCGCACCCAGGCGCGGATCGACGCCGGCAAGCAGACCGTGGTGGGGGTCAACCGCTTCAAGCTCGACGAGCCCGAGCACGTCGACGTCCTCAAGGTCGACAACACGCTGGTGCGCAACGCCCAGATCAAGAAGCTCGAGAAGCTGCGGGCCGAGCGCGACCCGGAGGCCGTGCAGCAGGCGCTGGACGCGCTCACCGATGCCGCGCGGAGCGGCGAAGGCAACCTGCTCGCGCTCAGCGTCGACGCTGCGCGGGCGAAGGCCACCGTCGGCGAGATGACCCAGGCCCTCGAGAAGGTGTTCGGCCGCCACGTCGCCGAGATCCGGGCGATCTCCGGCGTCTACGCCCGGGAGGCCAAGAACGTGCGCAGCGTCGAGACGGTGCGGCGGCTGGTCGAGGACTTCGAGCGCCAGGACGGCCGCCGCCCGCGCATCCTGATCGCCAAGATGGGCCAGGACGGCCACGACCGCGGCCAGAAGGTGATCGCCACCGCGTTCGCCGATCTCGGCTTCGACGTCGACATCGGTC
Organism: uncultured Geminicoccaceae bacterium; assembly: GCA_964502115.1. GTDB lineage: Bacteria > Pseudomonadota > Alphaproteobacteria > Geminicoccales > Geminicoccaceae > JAAAPF01. The sequence continues at coordinate 4,496 of CAZCVH010000073.1, read as the reverse complement.
CGCTGTTCCAGACGCCGGCGGAGGCCGCCCAGCAGGCGGTCGACAACGACGTCCACGTCCTCGGCGTGAGCTCGCTCGCCGCGGGTCATCTCAGCCTGGTGCCCGAGCTCAAGGCGGAGCTCGCCAAACACGGCCGCGAGGACATCATGATCGTCGCCGGCGGCGTCATCCCGCCGCAGGACTACGACGCGGTGCTCAAGGCCGGTGCGGAGGCCATCTTCCCGCCGGGCACGGTGGTCGCCGACGCCGCCGTCGACCTGATGAGCAAGCTCAACGCCAAGCTCGGCTACACCTCCGAGGCGGCGTGACGGCACCGGCGCCACAGTCCGAGCGCCCGCCCGGGGACGTCGACGAGCTCGCCGCCGGCATCCGTGCCGGCGACCGAGCCAAGCTGGCGCGGGCCATCACCCTCGTCGAGAGCCGCCGCGAGGACCACCGTGCGGCGGCGCGGGCGCTGTTGGAGGAGCTGCTGGCCGAGACCGGGCGCTCGCACCGCATCGGCATCACCGGGGTGCCGGGCGTCGGCAAGAGCACCTTCCTCGAAGGGCTCGGCACCCGGCTCACCGAGGACGGCCACAAGGTGGCGGTGCTCGCGGTCGACCCGTCGAGCAAGCGCACCGGCGGCTCGATCCTCGGCGACAAGACCCGCATGGCCGCGCTCGCCGCCGATCCGCGCGCCTTCATCCGGCCGTCGCCGGCGGCGGGCACACTCGGCGGCGTGGCGCGGGCATCGCGCGAGACCATCCTTTTGTGCGAGGCGGCGGGCTACGATGTCGTCTTCGTCGAGACGGTGGGGGTCGGCCAGTCGGAGATGGTGGTCTCCGAGATGGTCGACATGTTCTTGTTGTTGATGCTGCCCGGCGCCGGCGACGAGCTGCAGGGCATCAAGAAGGGCATCCTCGAGATCGCCGACCTGTTGGTGGTCAACAAGGCGGACGGCGCGAGCCTGCCGTTGGCGCGCCAGGCGGCGAGGGACCTCTCCGGCGCGCTACGGATCCTTCAGCCCGAGCCCGGGGCGTGGCAGCCCAAGATCATGACCGTCAGCGCCCTGGAGCGCAACGGCCTCGACGAGGTCTGGGGGACCGTCCTGGAGCACCGCCGGGCGCTCGAGGAGGCCGGCGAGTTCGACCGGCTGCGGGCGCGGCAGCAGGTGCGCTGGATGTGGGCGCAGATCGAGGACCGGCTCTTTCAGCTCCTGCGCGACCATCCGGCCGTCGCCGAGGCGCTGCCGTCCTACGAGGCCGACGTCGAGGCCGGCAAGCGTCCGCCGACGGTGGCGGCCGAGGAGCTCATCGAGCTGTTCCTGGGCCGCCGTCCGGGCTCGGCGCACTGAACCAGTGGATCAACCATTCATTGACCTGGTCGGCGGCTTCGATCGGCAGCCAGTGGCCGATCCCGTCGAGGCGCCGGTAGCGCCACTCGGCGTCGACCCACCTGCGGGAGTTGGCCATTTGGTCCTCGGCGAGAGCGGGATCGCCCGCGCTGTAGATCCCGAGCGTCGGCACGGCCACGCGCCCGAAACGGCGCCGGCGATCGCGGGCGGCGCCGCGGTACCAGTTGAGCCCGGCGGTGAGCCGGCCCGGCCGCGCGAGGTCGCGCCGCCAGCGCTCGGCGTCCTCGGACGTCGGCGCGTGGCGGGTGAGGGCGCGGAAGTCGCCGGCGCGCAGAAACCGTTCGGCGAGGCCGGGGGTGAGAAAGAGGAGGAGGTACCAGCCCTTCAGCTTCTGCTCCAGGCCGGCGCGGCGATAGGCTTCCGGATGCCCCACCGAGAGCGCGGCGAAGCGGCGGATGCGCTCGGGCCGCGCCGTGCACGCGAACCAGCCGACGGCGGCACCCCAATCGTGGCCGACGAGGTCGATCTGCGGCGCGTCGCCGGCGAAGACGTCGGCGAGGTCGAAGACGTCGGCGACCAGCCGGTCGAGGCGATAGCGCTCGACCTCCGCGGGCGCCTCGGTCTCACCGTAGCCGCGCAGATCCGGCACGATGACGCGGAAACCGGCGGCGACCAGCGCCGGCGTTTGCAGCCGCCACAGCTCGCCGCTGTCCGGAAAGCCGTGCAGCAACAGGATCGGTCGTCCCTCGCCGGCGATGCGGACGTGAAACTCGAGCCCGTCGATGCGGGTGCGTTCGATCCGTTCGGCCATGCCCCCGTCCCACCACGTTTTCCCGGCGTTGAAGATGCGTCGCGTCGGGGCGATGTCGAGGCCGCTGGCTCAGGCGGGCTCGAGGCGGCCATCGGCGGCGGCGCCCGCGAGGAGCGCGAGTGCACCCTCCGTGACGTCGTTGGTGATGAACGGCGCCAGCGGAGCGCGGTCGCGCAGCGCCTCGAGGGTGGCGGCGGGCGCGGACCGTCCTCAGGGCGCCGCGACGCCGATCCCGAACAGCCGATAGCTCGCGACCGCGGTGGCGAGCAGCGGACCGCCGGCGCTGTCGGCGCGGAGTTCGGAGGTCGTGTGCGCGACCGAGCGGCCGAGACGGTCGATGCGGGCGACGGCGACCACCGGGCCGGGCGGAACGGCGTCGATGAACTGCGTGGCCATGTTGATGGTCGCCATGCGGTCGGGCCGCGCTCGGACGTAGACCTGCACCCCGCCGACGGTGTCCAAGAGCGTCAGCACCACCCCACCATGGGCGCCGCCATAGGGGTTGAGGTGACGCTCGACGACGTCGAGATGGACGCGCGCGATCGCCCCCTCGAGCTTGACGACGTAGCCGACGGTGCGCTCGAAGCCGCGCGTGGCGGCACCCGTGGCGTCCCGATAGGCGTCGAGGAGGTCGGGGTTGGCCACGGGCGCCGCCGCCTCACGCCGTCTCGGCGACGGTGCCGGCGGTGACCGGCACGTCGAGCTTGTCGAGCATCTCCTTCGGCACGATCTGCCAGAAGAATTGCCTCTCGGTCTCGAAGTCCGCCAGGATCCGCTGGGCCTGAGCCGACTGCGTCGTGCCGACGTGCTCGGTCAGGAGATCCTCCAGGATCTTGGCGTAGTGGTCGACCTCGATCCGCTGGCAGATGACGAAGTCCTCGTTGAGCCGGAGCGAGCGGTTGCGGACCGGATCCCACAGCCGGTGGTCGGGATCGTAGATGTAGGCCATGCCGCCCGACATGCCGGCGGCGAAGTTGTCGCCGGTGGCGCCGAGGATGACGGCGACGCCGCCGGTCATGTACTCGCAGCCGTTGTCGCCGCAGCCCTCGACCACCGTGACCGCGCCCGAGTTCCGCACCGCGAAGCGCTCGCCGGCCTGCCCGGCGGCGAAGAGCTTGCCGCCCGTCGCGCCGTAGAGGCAGGTGTTGCCGATGATGACGTTCTCGTGCGGCACGATCGGCGAGGAGACCAAGGGGCGGATCGCGATGATGCCGCCCGAGAGGCCCTTGCCGACATAGTCGTTGGCGTCGCCGAAGAGCTCGATGTTGAGCCCTTGGACCGCCCAGGCGCCGAGCGACTGGCCGGCCGAGCCGCGCAGGCGCACCGTCAGATGGCCGGGCTTGAGCCGGTCCATGCCGAACTTGCGGGTGATGTGCGCGGAGATGCGCGTGCCGACCGCGCGGTCGACGTTGCGGACGTTGTAGGCGAGCTGCATCTTCTCGCCGTCCTCGAGCATCGGCGCCGCGTCCTTGACCATCTGGGCGTCGAGGGTGTCGGGCACCTCGTTGCGGCCCTCCATCACGCAGAAGCGCGGATGGCTGCTGTCGACCTGGGCCAGGATCGGGTTGAGGTCGAGGTCGTCCAGATCCGACGAGCCGCGGCTCACCTGCTTGAGCAGATCCGTCCGCCCGATCGCCTCGTCGAGCGACCGGAGACCCAAGGACGCCAGGATCTGACGCACCTCCTCGGCGATGAAGGTGAAGAGGTTCACCACCTTCTCGGGCGTACCGGTGAAGTGGTCGCGCAGCTCGGGGCGCTGGGTGCAGACGCCGACGGGGCAGGTGTTGGAGTGGCACTGCCGGACCATGATGCAGCCCATCGCGACCAGGCTGGCGGTGCCGACGCCGAACTCCTCCGCACCCAAAAGCGCGGCGATGACGACGTCGCGGCCGGTCTTGATGCCGCCGTCGGTCCGAAGCGTCACCCGGTGGCGCAGGTCGTTCAGCGTCAACAGCTGGTTGACCTCGGAGAGCCCCATCTCCCACGGCGTACCGGCGTACTTGATCGAGGTCTGCGGGCTGGCGCCGGTGCCGCCGGAATGGCCCGAAACCAGGATGACGTCGGCCTTGGCCTTGGCGACGCCGGCGGCGACGGTGCCGATGCCGCTCTCGGAGACCAGCTTGACGCAGACCCGCGCGTCCGGGTTGATCTGCTTGAGGTCGTAGATGAGCTGAGCGAGGTCCTCGATCGAGTAGATGTCGTGGTGCGGCGGCGGCGAGATCAAGGTCACGCCCTCGGTGGCGTGGCGCAGCCGCGCGATCTCGGCGGTGACCTTGAAGCCGGGAAGCTGGCCGCCCTCGCCGGGCTTGGCGCCCTGGGCGACCTTGATCTCGATCTCCTTGCAGGCGTTGA
>CAZCVH010000072.1:2752-9181 GCA_964502115.1 uncultured Geminicoccaceae bacterium | reverse complement strand
GATCGTTTCACGTGACTGGAGTTCAGACGTGTGCTCTTCCGATCTGAGCGTCTCGCCGTGGTCGGTGGGGTCGCGGCGAACCGCGCCGTCCGGGCGGAGCTCGAAGCCGTCGCCGCGGCCGAGGGGCTGGCTTTCCACGCCCCGCCCCTGGCGCTCTGCGGCGACAACGCCGTGATGATCGCGTGGGCGGCGTTGGAGCGCGGCGACGCGGGCGATCCGCTCGACGCGCCCGTGCGCGCCCGTTGGCCGCTCGACCCTGCCGCCGAGCCGGCGGTCGGCGCGGGCGTCAAGGCGTGATGGTCGCGACCGGACGCGCGGCGACGAGCCGGTATCCGAGCCCGGCGACGAGGGCCCCCAACAGCGGCGCCGCCCAGAACAGCCACAGCTGGTCCAGGGCCCAATCGCCCGCGAACAGCGCTTGGCTGGTGCTGCGCCCCGGGTTCACCGAGGTGTTGGTGACCGGGATGCTGACGAGATGGATCAGCGTCAGCGCGAGGCCGATGGCCAGGGGCGCGAAGCCCTTGGGCGCGCCCGCGCTGGTGGCGCCGAAGATGACGATCAGGAAGATGCCGGTGAGCACCGCCTCCACGGTGAAGGCGGCCTGGAGGCCGTAACCTCCCGGCGAGTGGGCGCCGTAACCGTTGGCGGCGAAGCCGTCCGCCAAGCTGAAGTCGGGCTGGCCACTGGCGACGATGAAGAGAACCGCCGCGGCGGCCGTGGCGCCGGCCAGCTGCGCCACCCAATAGGTCAGCACGTCCATCGTCGGCAGCCGACCCGCGGCATAGAGCCCGAAGGTGACGGCGGGATTGAAATGGCCGCCCGAGATGTGGCCGACGGCGTAGGCCATCGTCACCACGCTCAGCCCGAAGGCCAGCGCCACCCCCAGAAAGCCGATGCCCAGCTCCGGATATGCCGCCGCCAGCACGGCGCTGCCACAGCCGCCGAACACCAGCCAGAAGGTTCCGATGAACTCCGCGCCCAGGCGCGCCCCCAGCGACATCCGCCATCCTCCGATGAGTTTTCGCACGCGGTTTCTTTTCTTAAGCGGTCGCTGCGGTTCCGTCGATTCTTTGTGTCCGTGGCACTGTGGGCGTAGCAACAAAGCCGCACAGTCTTCGGAGCCGGCGGTGAGCAAAGCGGTGGCGATCGACGTGGTGGGACTGCGATTCGAACATGAGCAACCCTGGCGCGCGCTGTTTCAGGGCTACGCCGATTTTTACGGGCGGCCGTTCGACGACGCCCACAAGGCCGTGGTGTGGGCGTGGCTGATGGACCCGAGCCACGAACTCGAAGGCTACGTCGCGCTCGCGGCCGGCGAGCCGGTGGGCGTCGCCCACGTCCGCCGCATGCCGAGCCCGCTTCGAGGCTGCGACGTCGGCTTTCTCGACGATCTTTTCGTCGAACCGGCGGCGCGCGGCGTCGGCGTCGGTGACGCGCTGGTGCGGTTCGTCGCCGCGCTCGCGCACGAGCGCGGCTGGCAGGTGGTCCGTTCGATCACCGCCGACGACAACTACCGCGCGCGCAGCGTCTATGACCGTGTCGCCCGCAAGACCGCCTGGAACCTCTACGAGATGGCGGCCGCACCCTGATGCGCCCCGCTCAGTCCCGCCGGCAGAAGTAGAGCGCGACGAAGGGCGGGCGGTTTTCGACCGGAGCGCCCGCCCCGACGCGGCCGGTGCGCTCGCGTCCGGTGCGCGCCGGCACCGCGACGAGGTCGCGGGCGGAGCCGGTGACCAGCCCCGAGCCGGCTCGGTCGGTCTCGGCCCCGGGCACCCGCGCGAAGCGCAGCGGCAGTTCATGGGCATGCGACGGCAGGTCGCGTTCGGTCAGCTGCACCCGATGGGTCCCGCCGACGTCGCGGTGGCGGGGGACCTCGTCGGGGATGCCGACGCCGGCGGCGACCGGGAAGCGACCGGCGAAGATCTCGCGCTCCGCCTCGGCGACGTCGGTCCAACCGTCGGGACAGCCGTGGACATCGTCGACCAGCAGGATCGCGCCCGCCGGCGCCACCCAGGGCTCGATGTCGGTGAGCGCGCCTTCGAGCTCGTCGACGCGCGCCTCGGCCGTGGCGGCCCGCTCGGCGAGCGCTTCGAAGGCGTCGCAGAAGGCGGCGGCGATCGTGGCGTCGGCGTCGAGGCTGCCGGTGAGATCGCGGCACGCCGTCGCCTCGGGCGCCTCCTGGGCGGCGGCGGGCGCGAGCAGCGCGGCGATGGCGATGGCGACGGTGGCGGCGAGACGAGCGGTCATGGTCGTCATCCGTGTCATCCCTGTCATGGCGACGACGGCGCCGTCGCGTCGATCATTCCGCGGCGACCGCCGGCGCCTCCTCTCGCGCGAGCCACACCGCGGTGTCGTGGAAGACGGCGCCGCGGGCGGGTGGGGCGGGGTCGGCGCTGATCAGCCGGTTGATCCCGATCCCTTCGACAAAGGCGTCGTTGGGCCAGATGCTCTCGACCGTGAGCGTACCGGGGAGCGCGCCCTCGCGCCGTTCGGCGTGCAGCAGCACCGAGCCCAGCCGGTTGCCGACGCGGACGAGATCGCCGTCCGCGAGACCGTGCCGGTCGGCGTCGAGGGGATGCACCAACAGCGTCGGCCGGCCGCTCTTCTTGCGGCTGGTGCGGGTTTCGGTGAAGCTGGTATTGAGGAATTCGCGCGCCGGTCCGGCGACGAGCCGGAACGGCTGTTCGTCGCTGCGCTCGTCGATGACCGTGCAGTGGTCGGGAAAGTCCGGCAGCGCCGCCGCGTCCAGGCCGAGCTCGGCCCACGGCGCCTTGAGGCGAAAGCGACCGCTCGGGGTCGGGAAGCCGTCGAGGAAATGCGCCTTCTCGAAGGGGGCGACGAGGTCGTGACCGTCGTTCGCGACGAGCGTGTCGAAGTCCGGCAGGCCCGAGTCCGCGAGCGTCGTCTCGATCAGCCCGCGTGCGTCCTGATGAAAGCCCGGATGCGCCGCACCGACGCGGCGGGCCAGCTCGGCGATCACCCGGTGGTTCTCACGGGCCTCGCCCGGCGGATCGAAGCGCTTCGGGCTGATCTGCAGGATGGTGTGCCCCGAGGCGCGGTAGAGGTCGTCGTGCTCGAGGAACATCGTCGCCGGCAGGACGAGGTCCGCGAACTTGGCCGTGTCGGTCAGGAACTGCTCGTGCACGGCGACGAAGAGGTCGTCGCGCGCGAGCCCGGCGTGGACCTTGTCGAGCTCGGGCGCGACGCAGGCCGGGTTGACGTTCTGGATCAGCATGGCGGTGACCGGTGGGCCGCCCGCGAGCGCGTGTGCGTCGCCCGTCAGCACCCGGCCGATCGCCGACATGTCGAGCAGCCGCACCGCCGGATCGCGGGCGTCGAGGCCCATGATGCGCGTCATGTCGAGCGGGTAGAGATCGCCCTGGTTGTAGAGGGCGCCGCCGCCCTCGACGCGCCAGGAGCCGGTGACCGCCGGCAGGCACGACGCGGCGTGCATGTTCACCGCACCGTTGCGCGAGCGGGTGAAGCCGAAGCCGAGGCGGATATAGCTGCGCTTGGTGCCGCCGTAGAGCCGGGCGAAGCGGCGGATCGTCTCGGGATCGAGCCCGGTGATCGCGCTCGCCCATTCCGGCGTGCGGGTCACCAGGTGCGCCTCGAGGCCCACCGGGTCGTCGGTGTAGCGCTCCAGATAGTCGCGGTCGGCCATGCCCTCTTGGAAAAGAACGTGCATGACGGCGCAGGCGAGGGCGGCGTCCGTGCCCGGGCGCAGCGGCAGGTGCACGTCCGCCTGCTTGGCCGTCGGTGAGCGGTACGGATCGACGACGACGAGTACCGCCCCGTTCTTGCGGGCCCGGGCGATGAAGTTCATCAGCTGGACCTGGGTCGCTACCGCGTTCAGGCCCCACAGCACGACGACCTCGGACGTCGGGATCTCGGTGGCGTCCGTGCCCCAGCGCGCGCCGGCGCCGGCGTTCCAGCCGGTGGTGGCGATGCGGGTGCAGATGGTGTCGTCCTGGCCCGAGTAGCGCTTGACGTGGCGCAGGCGGTTGATGCCGTCGCGCTGCACCAGCCCCATCGTGCCGGCGTAGTAGTAGGGCCAGACGGCCTCGGTCCCGTGGCGACGCGCGGCTTCCGTGAACGCGTCGGCGATGCGGTCGAGCGCCTCGTCCCAGGCGATCGGCGCGAAGCGGCCTTCGCCCTTGGCGCCGGTGCGCACGAGCGGGCGGGTCAGTCGCTCGGGGTGGTGCAGGCGCTCGGCGTAGCGCGCCACCTTGGCGCAGATGACGCCGTCGGTGTAGCGGTGGCGCTTGTTGCCGCGCACCCGCCCGAGCGTGCCGTCGTCGCGGACCTCGACCTCCAGCGCGCAGACGCTCGGGCAGTCGTGCGGACAGACGGCGGTGCGGTACATGGCACGTCCAGGCTGCGGCGAAACGACGACGATCGCCGTGTGTTTGGCCGGTGCCATGCGCCGGGTCAAAGCATTATATGAGCTTTTGTGTTAGTTCGACCGTACCGGGTCGGGTGGAGAGGTCACATGCGTGAAAGGACCGTGCGATGACGACGTTCGACAATCGGCTTCAGGCCGAGCTGGCGAAATTCCGTCACGACATGGAGTTCGAGTTCAAGGTACGGCTGCGTCGCAACAAGCTGTTCGCGCTCAAGATCGCCGACCGTCTGGGGCTCACCGGCGACGCGGCCCTGGACTACGCCAAGGCGCTGGCGGTCGCCGATTTCCGCCAATGCGGCGACGACCCCATCCTCGAACGGGTGGTCACCGACCTCGAGGCCAAGGGCCAGGAGGTCGATACGGTCGGGCTCAAGCGCGATCTCGAAAAGCTGCAAGCCCAGGCCCACGAACAGATGATGCAGGAATGAGCCGCCAGAACCGCGACGACGCCGCGCCGAGCACCACGCCCCGCGCCGGCGACGATGCCGCCACGACCGACACCCCGCGCGACGACGACGCTCCGCAGCCGGACGAGGCGTCGCCCGAATCCGATTCTTCGACCCAGCCGCCGGGCGAGAAGGGTGGGCCCAAGGGGCCGGAGCCGACCCGGTTCGGGGATTGGGAGAAGAACGGCCGCTGCTTCGACTTCTGATCCGACACGGTGCTGCCGATCGTCTTCCACCCGGCCTACAGCGTCCCGCTGCCGGCCGGCCATCGCTTCCCCATGCCGAAGTTCAAGGCGCTCCACGACGTCCTGGAAGCGCTCGAACTCGTCGGCCGGCGCAACCGCTTCCAGCCCGGCTCGGCGCCTCGAAGCTGGCTCGAGCTGGTGCACACCCCCGACTATGTCGGCCACATCCTGGCGCAGACCCTGCCGCGCGAGGCCGAGCGCCGGCTCGGCCTGCCGGTGAGCCCGGCGTTGGCCGAGCGCTCGCGCGCCGCCACCGCCGGCACGCTCCTGGCCGCGCGCCTCGCCATGGAGCACGGGCTCGCCTGCAACACCGCCGGCGGCAGCCACCACGCCTTCGCCGACGCCGGCAGCGGCTTTTGCGTCTTCAACGACGTCGCGGTGGCCACGGCCGTCCTGCTCGCCGAAGGCAGCGTCCGGCGCGTGCTCGTCGTCGACCTCGACGTCCATCAGGGCGATGGCACCGCCGAGCTCTTCGCGCACGACCCGCGCGTCTTCACCCTGTCGCTGCACGCCCAGAGCAACTTCCCGGCGCGCAAGAAGGCGAGCGACCTCGACGTGCCGTTGCCGCGCGATCTCGACGACCACGGCTATCTGGAGGCGCTGGACGCCGCGCTGCCGCCGGTGCTCGATCGGTTCGCGCCGGATCTGGTCTTCTACAACGCCGGGGTCGACCCGCACCGCGAGGACCGGCTCGGCCATCTGGCGCTGACCGACGCCGGGCTGGAGGCGCGCGACCGCCGCGTCGTCGACCTCGTCGTCGGCCGCGGCTTGCCCTTCGTCGGCGTCATCGGCGGCGGCTACGACCGCGACGCCCAGCGTTTGGCGATCCGCCACGCCACGCTCCACCGCACCGCCGCCGCGGCCCACGCGGCGCTGGGGTGAGGGCGGCACTCAGCTCCCATCGTCGAGCGTCAGCATCAGCCCCGCCAGCAGCCGCGCCGCGCGCGGCAGGCTGGCGACGTGGACGCGTTCGTCGAGGGTGTGGATGCCCGCGCCCGTGACGCCGAGGCCGTCGAGGGTGGGGATGCCCATCGCACCGGTGAAGTTGCCGTCGGAGCCACCGCTGGCGCTCTGGTGGTCGAGGTCGACGCTGAGCATGGCCGCGATCGCCTTCGCCTGCGCGTGGAGCGCCAGCGTGACGGCGTCGGGCTCCCACACCGGCCGGACGACGCCGAGGCTCACCTCGAAGCCCACGCCCCCGGCGTCCTTGTCGGTGAGCGCCAGCATGCGCTCGATGCCGGCGTCGAGATCGGCCTGACGCTTGGCCATGCCGAGCACCTCGCCCGTACAGGTGGTGGCGACGCAGTTGACCCACTGCCCGCCCTCGACGACG
>CAZCVH010000072.1:0-2652 GCA_964502115.1 uncultured Geminicoccaceae bacterium | reverse complement strand
CGTCCGAGGTCAAGAGCACGTGGATCGGCAGGAGCGTGGCAAGGTTGGCACGGTGCAGCTCGCGGACCGCCTCGAAGGCGGCGTAGGTGCCGCCCTTCATGTCGACGATGCCGGGGCCGTAGCAGACCTCGCCGTCGCGCCGGAACGGTAGCCGGTCGAGCGTGCCGAGCGGGTGCACGGTGTCGAGATGGGCGAGGATCAAAATCCCGGGCTCGCCCGCGTGGGGGTGCGGGAAGGCCGCCCGCAGGCAGTCGCCGAGGCCGGCCGGTCCGGGGATGGACAAGATGCGCGCGCCGAGCTCGGCGAGGTGCTCGCCGGCGAGCCGGACCATCGCGCTCGCGGCCGCCGGCTCGAAGGTCGGGCTCTCGCGCTCGACCCAGGGCCGCAGACCGTCGAGCATCGTCCCGGCATCGAAGGGCAGGGCGGTGAGGTCGATGTCGAGGGGGCGCATCGGGATCTCGCAGGGGTTCAGGGCCGGATCTTGTAGCCGCGGCGGACCAGATGCAGCGTGAACCACCACAACGCGGCCACCGCGGCGACGATCACCGCCGCGCCGATCCACAGCGTGCCGTCGGTGTAGCCGGTGATCGCGAAGCGGAGCCCGTCGATCATGTAGAAGAACGGGTTGAGATGGGCGACCCACCAAAAGGCGTCGGGGAGCTGATCGACGGCGTAGAACGTGCCCGAAAGGAAGGACAAGGGCGTCACCAAAAAGTTGGTGACTGCCGCGAGTTGGTCGAACTTCTCCGCCCAGAGCGCGGTGACGAAGCCGATGAGACCGAGCGCCATGCTCGCGGCGAGCAGATAGAACAGCGCCAGCAGCGGGTTGAGCACGCCGGCGCCGGCGACCGGCACCATCACCAGCCACACCGCCAACCCGACGACGAGGCCGCGGGTGACCGCGCCCATGACGACGCCCATGACCAGCTCCCAGTGGTTCAACGGCGGCATCAGATAGTCGACGATGTTGCCCTGGATCTTGGCGATCATCAGCGACGACGAGCTGTTGGCGAAGGCGTTTTGGATCACCGACATCATCACCAGCCCCGGCGCCAGGAACTCGATGAAGGGCAGGCCGCCGATGGTGCGACCGCCGCGGTCGAGGGCGATGGTGAATACGGTGAGGAAGATCAGCGTGGTGATCATCGGCGCGACGACCGTCTGGGTGATCACCTTAACGAAACGCTGGACCTCCTTTTTGTAGAGCGTCCACAGCCCCAGCCAGTTGACGTCGAGTGGCGTCCCGAAGGTGCCGCCGCGGGCCGCGGGGGTCTCGGGCGCGAGGTCGGATCCGTGCTCTCGAAGGGTGGCCACCGTGTCTCCTCGTCGTCGCTGAGCGTCGTCGTCAGTAGTCGTAGCTCCAGCGCAGGCCGACGCTGCCGGTCGAATCCTCGCGGACCCGCGTCTCGACGTTGAGCCGCGGCGTCAGCTCGATCTGGACCCGTGCGCCGCTGGCTCCGGCCTGAAGCCCGCGCTCGATCTCCACGAACACGTCTTCACTGACATAGGTGCCCGCCCTGACCGAGGCATCCTCCAGCGTCTCGCCCCCGAACTCGAGGGTGTCGACGCCCAGCAGGCCGCGCACGCGGTCGAACGCGCCCGGCCCACCACTCTGCAGCTGACGCACGGCGGCGGCGACCCGGAGCGCCTGCAGCGGGTTGAGCTGGGCCTGGTCGCGGTCGAACAGGAGCCGCGAGAAGATCTCGTCCTCGGGCAGCGGCGGTTCGCTCGCGATGGCCAGCTGCGGGTCGAGCGCCGGGCCGGTCACCCGCAGGATCGCTGTGTTCTCGGGCAGGTCCACCGCCGCTTCGACGTTCAAGAACGGGTCCGGCGGCGAGGCGCCCGCGAAGCGGATCTCGCCGCGGCGGAGTTCGAAGCGGCGATCGAAGATGTCGAAACGCCCCCGGCGGTATTCGATCAAGCCCTCGATGCGGGGGGCGGCAGCGGTCCCCCTCACCTCGAGCTCGCCTTCCCACTCCGAGATCAGGCCGCGGCCGCGCACGAACAGCCGCCCCGGAATGCGCACGCGGACGTCCAGATCGACGGTCCCGCCCGGCCCGGCGTCGTCCGCCCCCGTCCTGTCCAGGGCGGAGCGTTCGATCACGTCGAGCGCGGCGAAGTCCGCCGCACCCTCGCCGCCGACGAGGAAGATCTCGCCTTGCTCGACGGTGAAGTCGCCGCGGACGTCGAGGTCGGCGCCGGCACCGGCGAGCTCGGCGTCGCCGCTCATGACGATGAAGAGCTCCTCGCGCTGCAGGACGGCGAAGCGCCTCAAGCTGGCGCCGACGTCGAAGCTCGGCACCGTCTCGGCGAAGTCGACCGTACCCTCGGCGCGCAGCCGGCCCTCGGCGCCGTCGGTGGCCGCGACTTCGCGGACGACGAGGCGCCGGCCCTCGCCGACCACTTCCGCGCGCAGGTTGTCCAAGAGCACGCCGGTGGAGACGTCGATGTAGCGACCGGCGGCGAGGGTCACCTCGCCGTCGAGGCTGGGGGCGACGGCGGTGCCGGCGACGGCGAGGTCGGTGGTGAGCCGGCCCTCCAGGACGCGTCCCTCCAGCCCGTACCAGTCGGCGACCCGGGCGAGATCGAGCACACCGTCGACGTCGACGTCGAGCGGCAGCGGGTCCGGCAGGTCCACCGCGAACGGCTCGA
>CAZCVH010000071.1:0-9254 GCA_964502115.1 uncultured Geminicoccaceae bacterium | reverse complement strand
CTAGGCGACCTTGAGCGGCTTGTACTTGATGCGGTGGGGCTGGATCGCGTCGTCGCCGAGGCGGCGGCGCTTGTCGTCCTCGTACTCCTCGAAATTGCCCTCGAACCACTCGACGTGGCTGTCGCCCTCGAAGGAGCAGATGTGGGTGCAGACGCGGTCGAGGAACCAGCGGTCGTGGCTGACCACGATCGCCGAGCCGGCGAACTCCAAGAGCGCGTCCTCGAGCGCCCGGAGCGTGTCGACGTCGAGGTCGTTGGTCGGCTCGTCCAGGAGGATGACGTTGGCGCCGCCCTTCAAGAGCTTGGCCATGTGGACGCGGTTGCGCTCGCCGCCGGAGAGCTGGCCCACCTTCTTTTGCTGATCGCCGCCTTTGAAGTTGAAGGCGGCGACGTAGGCGCGCGCCGCCATCGAGCCCTTGCCGAGCGGGATGACGTCCTGACCCCGGCTGATCTCCTCGAAGACCGTCTTGTTGGGGTCCAACGATTCGCGGCTCTGGTCGACATAGCCGAGCTGGACCGTGTCGCCGAGCGTGATGGTGCCGGCGTCGGGCGCTTCGTCGCCGGTGATCATCTTGATCAGCGTCGATTTCCCCGCCCCGTTCGGGCCGATGACGCCGACGATGGCGCCGGGCGGCATGGTGAACGAGAAGTCGTCGATCAAGAGCTTGTCCTCGAAGCCCTTGGTCAGGCCCTCGGCCTCGATGACGTTGCCGCCGAGGCGGGGGCCGGGCGGGATGATGATCTGCGCCGTCTGCGGGGCGCGCTCCTTGGCTTCGGCCAGGAGGCTCTCGTAGGCCGTGACGCGGGCCTTGGCCTTGGTGCGGCGGCCCTGCGGCGATTGGGCGATCCACTCGGCCTCACGCGCCAGGGTGCGCTCGCGCGCCTGCTCCTCGCGCTCCTCCTGCGCCAGGCGCTTGCGCTTGTTCTCGAGCCAGGCCGAGTAGTTGCCCTGAAAGGGGATGCCGCGGCCGCGGTCGAGCTCGAGGATCCAGCCCGCGACGTTGTCGAGGAAATAGCGGTCGTGGGTCACCGCCACGACGGTGCCCTTGTAGTCCTGCAAAAAGCGCTCGAGCCAGGCGACGCTCTCGGCGTCGAGATGGTTGGTGGGCTCGTCGAGGAGCAGCATGTCGGGCTGCGAGAGCAGGAGTCGGCAGAGCGCCACGCGGCGGCGCTCACCGCCCGAGAGCGTCGCCACCTCGGCGTCGCCGGACGGGCAGCGCAGGCTGTCCATCGCCATCTCGACGGTGCGGTCGAGCTCCCAGCCGCCCGCCGCGTCGAGCTTCTCCTGCAGCTCGGCCTGCTCGGCCATCAACGCGTCCATGTCGGCGTCCTCGTCGCCGAAGGACATCGAAACCTCGTTGAAGCGGTCGACCAGCGCCTTGGTCGCCGCGACACCCTCCATGACGTTGCCCATGACGTCCTTGGTGGCGTCGAGCTCGGGCTCCTGCGGCAGGTAGCCCACCTTCACGCCGTCCGCCGCCCAGGCCTCGCCGTTGTAGTCGTGGTCGAGGCCGGCCATGATCCGGAGCACCGTCGACTTGCCGGCGCCGTTGACGCCGAGCACGCCGATCTTGGCGCCGGGGAGGAACGCGAGCGTGACGTTCTCCAGAATCTTCTTCCCGCCGGGGAAGGTCTTGGAGAGCTGTCGCATCACGTAGATGTACTGATACGCGGCCATGGGCGCTCGCGGGCTCCGCTGCCGAGGGCTGATGGGAAGCCCCGTTTTCTAGCAGCCGATGGCCGGGCTCGGAAGGGGCGGTCCCCGCCTCACTCGGCGAAGAATTCCTCCTCCTCGAACATCGCGTCGCCGTTGGCCTCGGGCGGATTGCCGTTGAAGATCTCGTTGCGGCGCCGCTGCAGGTAGACGCTCCTGAGCGAGGCGTAGAAGTCGAGCGAGGAGCGCTCCAGCTCCTCGAGCTCGTCCAGCACCTGGCTGCGGGCGTCGACGGCCCGCCCGGCGCTGAGCGCCAGGGACACGCCGGTCGGGGCGAAGAAGCTCGGTGGGGTCGCCGCGAGATCGGCCGGAAGACTCACCGTGTCGCGGACCGTCGACGGTCCCAGGACGGGCATCACGAAATAGGCGCTGTCCCGCCAACCCCATACCGCCATGGTCTGGCCGAAGTCTTCGCTGGTGTAGTGGCGATCGTAGGGTGGCTCGAGGTTGGCCGCGACGTCGAACAGGCCGCCCAAGCCGAGCGTGCTGTTGATGAACAGGCGGCCGAAGGCGTTGCCGAAGCGTTCACCGTTGCCCTGCAACGCGGCGTTCACGATGTTCACCGGCTCGGTCAGGTTCAAAAAGGCGTTGTGCACGGACGCGCGCACGACCCCCGGGACCACGCCCTCGTACATGATGGCCGCCGGCTCGACGAAGGCGCCGTCGACGACCTGATTGAACCCGAAGATCCGCCGGTTCAGCGGCTCCAACGGGTCCTCCGGCGCTTGCGCGGCGGCGGCCGCGGTCAGCGTCGGCACCAAAACCGCGGCGGTGAGCCAAGGTCGCGTCGACGACGCGAGCCACGCGGCTGGACGA
Source organism: uncultured Geminicoccaceae bacterium (assembly GCA_964502115.1). Classification (GTDB taxonomy): domain Bacteria; phylum Pseudomonadota; class Alphaproteobacteria; order Geminicoccales; family Geminicoccaceae; genus JAAAPF01. The sequence continues at coordinate 6,725 of CAZCVH010000071.1, read as the reverse complement.
CGGACGGCAGCGAACATCACGACACCTCTCGTCTCGACCGGCGCTCAGCGCCTTAAACCTTCCGAACACGGCTGAATATAGGTTTGTACGCGTAAACGCGGGATGGACGCTCGCGGTCGATCGTTCGTCATAAGGTGATCCCCGGCTCGCCGCCACGCTCTGCGCACGACGGTCGGAAGGACCCGCCATGTTCAAACTCGCCCGCCTGGAGGCGCTGCGTCACAACCTCACCGCCGCGCTCACCCATCATCCGGAGCTCGCCCGGGCGTTCGAGGAGGCGCTCACCCGCCACGACGAGCAGGCGCTCGGTGCCGCGTTCGAGGCTCTGCACGCCAGCCCCGACGAGACCCGCGCCGAGGTCGAGGCGCTCATCCTCGACTGGCTCTTCGGCGACGACGGCAGCATCGAGGTCCGCCCCGCGGCGGCCGGCGGCGACGGCTCGAGCGTCCACTGACGCGGTGATCGAAAGGCGCGCCGATGCGTTCGCGGCCTTGACCCGCTTATAAACATATGTGCATATCCACCTCATGAGCATGCACGCCCCCGACAGCCCGATGCTGGGGTATCTGGAAGCGCTCCGCGCCGCGGCGGAGCCGACGCGCCTGCGGATCATGGCGATCTGCGCCGTCGGCGAGTGGACCGTGAGCGAGCTCACCCAGGTCCTGGGGCAGTCCCAGCCACGGGTGTCGCGCCATCTGAAGGTGCTGGCGGAGGCCGGGCTGCTGGAGCGGTTCCGCGAGGGCACCTGGGTGTTCTACCGCCTCGGCGACCGCGACGGGCGGAGGGCCGCGCGCCTGGTCGAGATGGCACCGGACTCGGCCGAGTTCGCGCTCGACCGGCGGCGCTTGGACGAGGTCCGCGCGGAGCGTCGCCGCAAGGCCCAGGCCTATTTCGACCGCCAGGCGCTGGGCTGGGAACGGGTGCGCGCGCTCACCGTCGCCGACGACGAGGTCGACCTGGCGCTGTTGGAGTGGATCGGCGCCGACGCCCCGAGCAGTCTGCTGGACATCGGCACCGGCACAGCCCACGTTTTGCGCACCCTGGCGCCGCGCATCGGCTACGGCCTCGGCATCGACCTGTCCTTCGACATGCTGGCCGTGGCGCGCGCCAATCTGGAGGCGGCGGGGGTCGTCAACTGCCAGGTCCGCCACGGCGACATGTACCAGTTGCCCGTCGCCGACGGCACCTTCGCCTGCGCGGTGCTGCACCAGGTGCTGCACTTCGCCGAGGTCCCGGCGGCGGCGATCGGCGAGGCGACCCGCACGCTCGCGCCGGGCGGGCGGCTGTTCGTGGTCGATCTCGCGCCGCACGACGACGAAACCCTGCGGCAGGAGTTCCGCCATCGCCGGCTCGGCTTCGCCGACGCCGAAATTCAGGGCTGGTTCGAGCACGCCGGCCTCGAGAATGGCGCGGTCCACCATTTGCCCGGCAAGGTGGCCGCGACCGTCATCTGGGAGGCGCGCCGTCCTGGCGCCGCCGTACAATCGCGTCTTCAAGGGAGCGCCGTGGCATGACGACGACGAACGAGGTGACGCTGTCGTTCGAGATCTTCCCGCCGAAAAACGACACCGCCGCCGGTACGCTCGACCGTACGCTCGCCGACCTGGCGCCGGTGCCGGCGTCCTTTCTCTCGGTGACCAGCGGCGCCAGCGGCAGTGCGGCGCGCGCCACCGCCGAGCAGGCGCTCGCTTACGGCGACGCGCTGGGCGGCGTGCCGCCGCGCCCGCACCTCACCTGCGTGCAGGCCAGCCGTCAGGAGATGGAGGATCTCGTCGGGGCCTGTCTCGACGTCGGGATCGACCGGTTCGTCGCCATCCGTGGCGACGCCCCGCCGGATGAGCCGGTCTACACCCCGCGCGCCGACGGCTTCGCCTACGCCGACGAGCTGACCCGCGCGCTCAAGGCCTGGGGGGCGCGCGACGTCGCGGTCGGCGCCTATCCCGAGGTGCATCCCGACGCCGCCAACGAGGCGCACTGCCTCGACATCCTCAAGCACAAGGCCGACGCCGGCGCCGATCGCGTCATCACCCAGTACTGCTTCGACACCGAGCAGGTGCTGCGCTGGGCCGACGCGGTGCGTGGCGCCGGGGTCGATCTGCCGATCGGCATCGGCGTGATGCCGGTGCACAACTACGCCCAGATCAAGCGGTTCAGCGACCGTTGCGGCGCCGGCGTGCCGCAGTGGCTGACCGAGGCGCTCGCCGAGCTCGAGCCCGACTCGACCCTGGCGATGGAACGCGCCGCGGACATCGCGGCGGAACAGTGCCGCCGCTTGATCCGGGGCGGTCTCACCCATCTCCACGTGTACACTCTCAACCGTAGCGCGCTCACGCTCGCCATCCTCCGCCGGCTCGAGGCCGGTCCGGAGGCCTGTCGCTGGGCGGCGTGAGCCGACGCTCGGAGGTTAATGCATGACGACGTTTCTCGACTTCATCCGCGACCGCGTGCTGCTGTTCGACGGCGGCATGGGCACGCAGATCCAGGGCGCCGATCTCGAAATCGAGAAGGATTTTTGGGGGCAGGAGAACTGCTCGGAGATCTTGAATCTGTCCCGCGAGGATTTCGTGCGGCAGGTCCACGGGGCCTATCTGGGCGCCGGCTCGGATGCCGTGGAGACCAACACCTTCGGCGCCTCGCCGATCACGCTCGGTGAGTTCGGCCTCGCCGACAAGGCGCGCGAGATCAACCGGCGCGCCGCCGAACTGGCGCGCGAGGCGATCGAGGCCCAGCCCGACCGGAGCCGGCCGCGCTTCGTCGTCGGCGCCATCGGCCCCGGCACCCGCCTGCCGAGCCTCGGCCACGTCACCTACCGCGATCTCGAGGACGGCTTCGCCGTGCAGTCCCAAGGGCTCCTCGACGGCGGTGTCGACGCCATCCTCGTCGAGACCGCGCAGGACACCCTGCAGGTCAAGGCGGCGGTCAACGGTTGCCGGCGGACCCTGCGCGCCAACGGGCGCAGCGAGGAGGAGCTGCCGGTCATCGTGCAGGTCACCGTCGAGACCACCGGCACCATGCTGGTGGGTCCCGACATCGCCGCCGCCGCCACCTTGATGGATGCGCTGCGCGTCCCCTCGCTCGGCCTCAACTGCGCGACCGGGCCGCGCGAGATGGCCGAGCACGTCAAGTATCTCAGCGAGAACTGGGCCGGGCTGATCTCGATCCAGCCCAACGCCGGCCTGCCCGAGCTCGTCGACGGCAAGACGCACTATCCGCTCGGCGCCAAGGAGCTCGCCGGCTGGCTCGAGCGCTTCGTGCTCGAGGACGGCGTCAACATGATCGGCGGCTGCTGCGGCACCGGCGCGGAGCACATCGCCGCCCTCGACGCCATGCTGGCGAAGCTCGCCGAGAGCGGCCGCCGGCCGGCGCCGAAGGCGCGGTCGGTGCCGCGCCCGGTCCAGGTCGCCTCGCTCTACTCGGCCGAGCCGCTGCGTCAGGAGAACGCCTATTTCGCCATCGGCGAGCGCTGCAACGCCAACGGTTCCAGGCGCTTTCGCGAGCTTCAGGACGAGGAGAAGTGGGACGGCTGCGTCGCCGTCGCGCGCGAGCAGGTGAAGGAGGCGTCGCACGCCCTCGACGTCTGCACCGCCTTCGTCGGCCGCGACGAGGTCAAGGACATGACCGCGCTGGTGTCGCGCCTGCGGGGCGAGGTCGACAGCCCGCTGGTGATCGACTCGACCGAGTTCCCGGTGCTCGAGGCGTCGCTCGAGCTCTACGGCGGCCGGCCGATCATCAACTCGATCAACTTCGAGGACGGCGAGGAGCCGGCGGCGGCGCGGCTCGATCTGGCCCGCAAGCACGGCGCCGCGGTGATCGCGCTCACCATCGACGAAGAGGGTATGGCCAAGGAGGCCGAGCGTAAGGTCGAGGTCGCCGATCGCCTGATCGAATTCGCTCAGGGCTACGGCCTGCGCGAGCAGGATCTGCTGATCGACCCGCTCACCTTCACGATCTGCACCGGCAACGAGGACGACCGCGAGCTCGGTATCGCCACACTCGACGGCATCGAGCAGCTCGCCGCGGCGCACCCCGACGTCAACATCATGCTGGGGCTCTCGAACATCTCGTTCGGCCTCAACGCCGCCGCCCGCCACGTGTTGAACTCGGTCTTTCTCGACGAGGCGGTCAAGCGCGGCATGAACGGCGCGATCGTCCACGTCTCCAAGATCAAGCCGCTGCACGCGATCCCCGAGGAGGAGGTCACCGCGGCGCTGGATCTGATCTACAACCGTCGCCGCGACGGCGAGGATCCGCTCCAGAAGTTCATGGCGATTTTCGCCGACCGCAAGGCCGAGAGCTCCGCCGGCAAGCAGCGCCCGGAGAACGTCGAGGAGCGGCTGCAGGAGCGGATCGTCGACGGCGACCGCATCGGCCTCGAGGACGACCTGGACGAGGCGATGGGGCAGGGCATCGAGCCCTTGACCATCATCAACACGCATCTCCTCGCCGGCATGAAGGTGGTCGGCGAGCTCTTCGGTGCCGGTAAGATGCAGCTGCCCTTCGTGCTCCAGTCCGCCGAGACCATGAAGGCCGCGGTGTCCCATCTCGAGCCCCACATGGAGAAGATCGAGGGTCAAGAAAAAGGCATCATGATCCTCGCCACGGTGAAGGGTGACGTCCACGACATCGGCAAAAATTTGGTGGACATCATTCTCACCAACAACGGCTACAAAGTCGTCAATCTCGGCATCAAGCAGCCGCTGAACAACATCCTGGACGCCTACAACGAGCACAAGGCCCAGGCCATCGGCATGTCCGGGCTGTTGGTGAAATCCACGGTGATCATGAAGGACAACCTGGAGGAGATGCAGCGCCAGGGCGTCGACGTGCCGGTCATTTTGGGCGGGGCGGCGCTGACGCGGGCCTTCGTCGAGGAGGACTGCCTGGAAGCCTACGGCCGGGGACCGCTGGCCTACGCCCGTGACGCCTTCGACGGCCTGCAGCTCATGGACAAGGTCGTCGAGGGCGAGATCCACGCGTACCTCGAGGCGGATCGCGGCAAGCGTGCGAACCGCAAGGGCCGCAAGCACCGCACCGTCACCGTCAACGAGGAGGAGGCCACCTCGCGCCCGGTCGACCTCGAGGAGACCCGGCTCAAGCGCGAAGAGCTCGCGGCGGGCGTGGCGATCCCAGAGCCGCCGTTCTGGGGGGCCAAGCTCATCGAGCACGTCGCCCCCAAGGCGCTGGTGCCGTACCTGAACGAGAACATGCTCTACCAGTTCCACTGGGGCTACAAGAAGGACGGCCGCACCCTCAGCGAGTTCCAGACCTGGGCCCAGAAGGAACTGCGCCCGATCCTCGCCGACCTGTTGAAGGAGACCAACCGCGAGGAGGTCTTCAAGCCGCAGGCGGTCTACGGCTACTGGCCGGCGGCGGGCGAGGGCAACGACGTCGTGCTGTTCGACCCGGAGGACCCCGAGCGCGAGATCGGGCGCTTCGGCCTGCCGCGCCAGAAGCGCGACGGCGGCCTGTGCATCGCCGATTTCGTCCGCGACATCAAAAGCGGCGAGCGCGACGTCATGGGCCTGCAGGTCGTGACCGTCGGTCAGCACGCCTCCGAGGTCGCGCGCGAGTGGTTCGCCCAGGACCGCTACAACGACTACGTCCGCCTGCACGGGCTCGGCGTCGAGTTGGCGGAGGCGCTCGCCGAGTACGTCCACAAGCGGATCCGCGCCGATCTCGGCTTCGCGCACGAGGACGAGCGTGACGCCCAGGCGCTGATCAAGCAGGGCTATCGCGGCTCGCGCTACAGCTTCGGCTATCCGGCCTGTCCCAACATGGCGGATCAGCACACGCTGTTGGAGTTCCTGGACGCCGGCCGCATCGGGTTGGAGATGAGCGAGGGCGACCAGCTCCACCCGGAACAGTCGACCAGCGCCATCGTCCTGCACCATCCGCAGGCCCGCTACTTCGCCGTCTGAGCTCTCCGTCCCGCCCCGGGCGCCCGCCCGGGGCGGTTTTTTTCGCCTTTTCCGCGCCCGCGCGTCGACCGTGGCGACACGGCGTCGTCCGCGCCCGGCGCCGGGGCGCTCGACCACGAGGGCCCGACCCGCCCCGGCGCGCGCTCGCCGCTGGCGCGATGGCGCGCGGCTTGGTGGCGCCCCTGCCTATGGCGCGAGCAATCGCGCACCCCTCCGTTCTGGAAACGGTACGGCGACTTTCGGCCGACGTCCTGCTCGCGCCGCGGCGCACGCACGGTCATCCACGCACGGTCACCGCAGACGCATGGCTGGCATGAGCCTCGACGCCGTCTGGCAGGCCGAGAGCCGGCGCGAATGCCTCGACGCCGTCGGCCGCAGCGGGGCGTGCTGGCTCGGCGTTTTCGTCTGGTTCGACAACCTGATCTACGGGCTCTATCCCAAGGATCAGATCTGGCGGGTCAACGCCGGTTTCGCTCTGCTCGTGGCGTGGCTGGTGCCGCTTTGGCTCGAGCGCGTGCGCTCGAAGGTGGCGATCGGCGTCATCGCCGTGCTCGCCTATCCGTTTCTCGCCAGCTACTTCTTCCTCGGCGGCGACAAAGGCGTCCTCTGGGCGGCGTCGATCGCGCTCGCGCTCACCGCCTTCGTCTGGGTCTGGGCGACGGCGATCACGGAGCGGCGCACCGGCCGCACGCTCGGCGAGCTGGTGCTCGCGCGCGTCGACGCCCTCGGCGCCGATCTCCCCCACCAGCGCCGGGTCCTGTTCTACAGCGCCGCCGCCGGCTGGCTCGTCGCCTACGCGGTCGTCTG
>CAZCVH010000070.1:0-9604 GCA_964502115.1 uncultured Geminicoccaceae bacterium | reverse complement strand
GGCGTCGTCGCGGCCGCGGTCGAGGCGATGGCGGTGCTCGGCGCCGAGCCCGCGCGGGTGACGGCGGCGATCGGGCCGTGCATCCGCCAGCCGAGCTACGAAGTCGACGCGCCGGTGCGCGACGCCGTCGTCGCGGCGATGCCGAGCGCGGCGGCATTATTCGCGCCTGGGTTGTGCGCGGGCCGCTGGCAATTCGACCTCGCGGGCTATGTCACCGCACTGTTGCGCGCCACCGGCGCGTTTCGGATCGACGACCTGGCTCTGGATACGCTAGACAACGACACCATCTACTTTAGTCACAGACGCGGCAAGCAACGCAACGAGGTCGGCTACGGCGTACAACTGGCGGCAATTCGCGTACCGGGGTGAGCCCGGCGTCGCGCCGCGACGGCGGTACCGGTCGGCCGGCGACGCCCGATGCGGCCGTCACCGTGTCGACTAGTGCGCCCGCGACGGTGCCGACGGCGGCGCGGGGTCGCGGCACCCGCACCGTCGGGGCGTCGACGGCGGCGGGACCGTGGGAGTTCGGCCTCGGCCCGCGCACGCTCGCCATCATCCGCTCGACCCAAATCGTCGGCCAGCTCGCGACCGTGCTGGTGGTCGATGTCGCACTCGGCATCGACCTGCCGCTGACGGCGCTGCTGACGCTGGTGGCGATCGGTGCGGCCAGCACGCTCTGGGCGACGCGCCAGCTCATCCCGCCGCATCGGCTCGGCGAGACGCAGCTCGGCAGCGTGCTGTTGCTCGACGCCGCGCAGATCGGCGCGATGCTCGCGCTCACCGGTGCGCTCGCCAACCCGTTCGCCCTGTTCTTGCTGTTTCCCGCCATCCTGGCGGCGACGACGCTGGGGCGGGTATGGTGCACGGTGGTGTGCGCGATGGTCGTCGCGGTGGCGAGCGTTCTCGCCTTGGTGCCGGCGCCGGCGCTGTGGAGCAGCCAGGGGTCGCGGCTGCCCGGGCTCTACATCGCCGGGGTGTGGACCGCGCTGGTGGTGGGCACGGTGCTGATCGCCGTCTACGCTTGGCGGATCGCCGAGGAGGGGCGGCGCATGAGCCGGGCGCTCGCGGCGACCCAACTCGCGCTCGAGCGCGAGCAGCGGCTGTCGCATCTCGACGGCCTCGCCACCGCGGCGGCGCACGACCTCGGCACGCCGCTCTCGACCATCGCCGCGCTCGCCGGCGAGATGCTCCAAGACGTCCCGAGCAGCTCGCGGGCGGCGGAGGACGCGCGCCTGCTGCGCGATCAGGCCCGCCGTTGTCGCGACATTTTGACGCGGTTCACCCGCGAGGCCCCGGCGCGTGCCGCCGCCGGCGGCTCCGAGGTGCCGCTGTCGCTGATGCTCGAGCGGCTCCGCGCGGACCACGAGGGTCGCCCGATCGACGTTCAGCTGCGCACCTCGGTCGCGCCCGACGTGATCGAGCCGGCCTTTCCGCCGGCCGGCGAGGTCCGCCACGGGCTCGCCAATCTGCTCGACAACGCGGTCACCTACGCCCGCGCTCGGGTGACGGTGAGCCTGCGGGTCGACAGCCATCGCACCTCCATCCGCATCGCCGACGACGGCCCCGGATTTCCTGCGGACATCCTGCATCATATGGGCGAACCGTTCGTGAGCACCCGCGGCGACGGCGCCACCCACGGCCTGGGTCTTTTCATCGCGTGCACCTTTTTGACGCGCGCCGCGGCCGAACTAAGTTTCACCAACGAGGAGAGCGGAGCCACGGTCACGGTGACGTGGCCGCGCAGTCGCTTCGAAGGGAACGGTTGATGGACGATGTGAACCAGATCCAGCGACCCGGCCCGACGCCGGCCTCGCCGGAGACGCCCGAGCCGCGCGAGGTCGCCGGCACGGCGGATCTGTTGCTGCTGGACGACGACGCGCCGCTACGTCGGACCTGGACGCGCGCGCTCGAGCGCCGCGGCTTCGCGGTGCACCCGGCCGGCAGCCTCGCCGAAGCCCGCGAGTTGGCCGCCGTCCGTCGCTTCGGTTTCGCGGTCGTGGACCTGCGGCTGGAGGACGGCCACGCGCTCGGGTTCATCCGCGATCTGCTGGACCAGGCGCCCGACATCCGCGTCGCGGTGGTCACCGGCTACGGCAACATCGCCTCCGCGGTGGCGGCGGTGAAAGCCGGAGCACTCGACTACCTCGCCAAGCCGGTCGACGGTGACGAGATCGCCCACGCGCTGTTGGCGCCCGGGCGCGATTCGCTGCCGCCGCCGCCGGAGCAGCCGATGTCGCCCGACCGGGTGCGCTGGGAGCACATCCAACGGGTGTTCGAGCAGTGCAACCGGAACGTGTCGGAGACCGCCCGCCGGCTCAACATGCACCGGCGCACGCTGCAGCGCATCTTGAACAAGCGCGCGCCCCGCGAGTAGCGCCGGGCGCCCCGGCGCGGGCGATCACTGGCGCCCGGCGAGGGTCTCGAACATCACCAAGGTGCCGTTGACCTTCTCGGGGTCGGCGGCGGCGAGCGGGACGGCGACGGCCTGCGAGGTGCGGACTTTGCCGGGCGAGATGTAGGTCGCGTTGAAATGGACGCGGCTGACGCGGCCATCGTACAACGCCTGCCAGCGCTCGGGCAGGGATTGGCCGCGCAGGATCATCAAATGGTCCAGCTTGGTGGCGATGGTGGCGTCGCGATCGAGGTTGAGCCAGAGCGCGAAGGCGCGGTTGAGCTCGCGCACGCCGCGCTGGTCGTCGAGGATGAGCGCCGGCAACGGGCAGGCGTCGAACACCCGGTTGAGATCGTCGGAGCTGCCCACGAGCGTCAGCATCTCGACCTGACCCTTGAGGTCGCTCGAGCTGTTGCGGGCGTGGAGGATGGCGTAGGTGCGCAGGGTCGACGCCAGGTTGTTGCGGTCGACCGAGGCCGCCGCGACCTCGTTGACGAGGGCGCTCAGCCGCACCCGGCGGTGCTCGGCGATCTCGCGCAGATATTCCCAGAACTCCGGTTCCAGCTTGATGGAGGTGCGCACCTCGCCGACGCGCATCGTCTTGCGGATCATGGTGGGCTCCATCAACACGCTCCACGCTCCCGGATGGTTACATACGCGGATACGACCATGAAAGCCTTAAGCTGGGGTTAACGAGCGCAACTTTGCCCGAGCGCTCGTCGCGCCGGCTCGGGGTGCGGCGGTCGAAGGTGGCAGATCGGGCCGACGCGTCACGCTTGCCGCTGGCACGGCACCCCTGTAGAACCGCCAAAACTCGCGAAGCTCGCGGTTCGGGGACATCCATGGCTCGCAAAAAGATCGCACTCGTCGGCGCCGGTCAGATCGGAGGCACGTTGGCTCACCTGATCGGGCTGAAGGAACTCGGCGACGTCGTCCTGTTCGACGTCGTCGAAGGCATGCCCGCCGGCAAAGCTCTCGACCTCGTCCAGAGCAGCCCGGTCGACGGCTTCGACGCCCACATGGTCGGTACCAACAGCTACGCCGATCTCGCCGGCGCCGACGTGGTGATCGTCACCGCCGGCGTGCCCCGCAAACCGGGCATGAGCCGCGACGATCTGGTGAACACGAACACCGGCATCACCAAGCAGGTCGCCGACGGGATCAAGCAGCACTGCCCCGGCGCCTTCGTCATCGTCATCACCAACCCGCTCGACGCCATGGTGTGGGTGATGCAGCGGGCCAGCGGTCTGCCGGCGAACAAGGTCGTCGGCATGGCGGGCGTGCTCGACGGCGCCAGGTTCCGGCATTTTCTCGCCGAGGAGTTCCGGGTCTCGGTGGAGGACGTCAACGCCTTCGTGCTCGGCGGCCACGGCGACACCATGGTGCCGCTCGTGCGCTACTCCACGGTGGCGGGGATCCCCTTGCCCGATCTCGTCAAGATGGGCTGGACCACCCAGGAGAAGCTCGACGCCATCGTCGACCGCACCCGCAACGGCGGCGCCGAGATCGTCGGCCTGTTGAAGTCCGGCTCGGCGTTCTACGCCCCCGCCGCCTCGGCGGTGGCGATGGCGGAGAGCTACCTCAAGGACAAAAAGCGCGTGCTGCCTTGCGCGGCGCGGCTCGACGGCCAGTACGGCGTCGACGGCTACTATGTCGGCGTGCCGGTGGTGATCGGTGCCGACGGCGCCGAGCGCGTCGTCGAGATCGAGCTCAACGCCGAGGAGCAGGCGATGTTCAACCATTCCGTCCAGGCCGTGCGCGGCCTCTGCGACGGCATCACCCTCTGAGGCGGCGCCCGCATGAACATTCACGAGTACCAAGCGAAAGCCGTTCTCGCCGACTACGGTGTCAGCGTGCTCCAGGGCCGCGTCGCCTACACCCCGGAGGAGGCGGAGAGCGCCGCGCGCGAGCTCGGCGGACCGATCTGGGTGGTCAAGGCCCAGATCCACGCCGGCGGGCGCGGTAAGGGCGGCGGCGTCAAGCTCGCCAAGTCGCTCGAGGAGGTCCGCCACCTCGCCGACGACATGCTGGGCATGACGCTGGTGACCCACCAGACCGGGCCCGAGGGCCGGGTGGTCAAACGGATCTACATCGAGGACGGTTGCGAGATCGAGCGTGAGCTCTATTTAAGTGTTCTGCTCGACCGGACCACCTCGATGCTCACCTTCGTGGCGTCGAGCGAGGGTGGGGTCGAGATCGAGGAGGTCGCGGCCAAGCATCCCGAGAAGATCATCAAGGTCGCGATCGACCCCGTGACCGGTTTTCAGCCGTTCCACGGCCGCAAGCTGGCCTTCGGGCTCGGCCTGCGCGGCCCGGCGCTGAAGAAGGCGGTGCAGTTCATGCAGGCGCTCTACACCTGTTGCGTCGAGCGCGACGCCAGCCAGGTGGAGATCAACCCGCTGGTGTTGACCAAGCCGGGGGAGCTGGTCGCTCTCGACGCCAAGATGAACTTCGACAGCAACGCCCTCTACCGCCAGCCGCGGATCGTCGAGCTGCGCGACCTCGACGAGGAGGATCCTGCCGAGGTCGAGGCCAGCCGGCACGAGCTCAACTACATCAAGCTCGACGGATCGATCGGCTGCATGGTCAACGGCGCCGGCCTGGCCATGGCGACGATGGACATCATCAAGCTCTACGGCGCCGAGCCGGCCAATTTCCTCGACGTCGGCGGCGGTGCGTCGAAGGAGAAGGTGACGGCGGCCTTTAAACTGTTGCTGTCCGATCCCAACGTCGAGGGGGTGTTGGTCAACATCTTCGGCGGCATCATGCGCTGCGACATCATCGCCGAGGGCGTGGTGGCGGCGGCGCGCGAGACCAACCTGGCGGTGCCGCTGGTGGTTCGACTCGAAGGCACCAACGTCGAGTTGGGCAAGCAGATCCTGGCCGAATCCGGCCTCACCATCATCCCCGCCGACGATCTCGCGGACGCCGCGCAGAAGATCGTCGACGCCGTCCGGAAGGCTGCGTGATGCCTGTTCTCGTCGACGCCGATACCAAGGTCATCTGTCAGGGCTTCACGGGCGCGCAGGGCACCTTTCATTCCGAGCAGGCCATCGCCTACGGCACCCGCATGGTGGGCGGCGTGACCCCGGGCAAGGGCGGCGAGACCCATCTCGGCCTGCCGATCTTCGACACGGTCAGCGACGCCGTCGCCGGCAGCGGCGCCGACGCCACGGTCATCTACGTGCCGCCGGCGTTCGCCGCCGACGCCATCCTCGAGGCGGTCGACGCCGGGATCCGGCTGATCGTCTGCATCACCGAGGGGATCCCGGTGATCGACATGGTGCGCGTCAAGCGCGCGATGCAGGGTTCGGGCTCGCGGCTGATCGGGCCGAACTGCCCCGGCATCATCACGCCCGGAGCGTGTAAGATCGGCATCATGCCCGGCCACATCCACATGCGCGGCAAGATCGGCATCGTCTCGCGGTCGGGCACGCTGACCTACGAGGCGGTGGCGCAGACGACGGTGACGGGGCTCGGCCAGAGCACCTGCATCGGCATCGGCGGCGATCCGGTCAACGGCACCAACTTCGTCGACGCGCTGTCGCTGTTCGTCGAGGACCCCGAGACCGAGGGTATCGTGATGATCGGCGAGATCGGCGGCGACGCCGAGGAGGCCGGCGCGGCCTATCTGAAGTCGGTGGGCAACACCAAGCCGGTCGTCGGTTTCATCGCCGGCCGCACCGCGCCGCCCGGGCGCCGCATGGGCCACGCCGGCGCGATCATCTCGGGCGGCAAGGGCGGCGCCGACGACAAGATCGCCGTGATGCGTGACGCCGGCGTCCGGGTGGCCGACAGCCCGGCGGAGATCGGCGCCGCGATGGTGCAGGCGATGGGCGGCTAGCGCCGGCATCACCGATCGGGTCCGGCCCGGGCCGTGCGCGGCCCGGGGTGGATCGAACGCAGGAGAGACACGCGGCCCGCGGGCCTCACGCTTCGGTGCCGCGCGACGGGGGAGCGGCCACACCGATGGCGACGCGGCGGGAGATCGAGCAGACGGCGTTTCTTTACGGGGGTAATTCCGGGTACATCGAAGGGCTCTACGAGCTCTACCTGGAGGACCCGAGCGCGGTCGATGCGAGCTGGCGCGCCTATTTCGACGAGCTCGGGGCCGAGACCAAGGCGCTGTTCCGCCAGTCCCAGCGCGCGGTCGCGGCGCAGCCCAAGCCGGCGGTGCTGCCGCAGTTCGCCGACCGCGAGCCGACGCGGCCGGCGGCGCCGCCGCCGGGCTCGGCCGCGGCCACCATCGTCCAGCTCGACGACGAGCGCGCCAAGCGCACGATCCGCGACCATCTGCGGGTGATCATGCTGATCCGCGCCTACCGTGTGCGCGGGCATCTCGCCGCCAAGCTCGACCCGCTCGGCCTCGTCGCCGGTGGCTACCACCCCGAGCTGGATTACCGGACCTACGGTTTCACCGACGACGACCTCAATCGCGAGTTCTACCTCGACCACGTCCTCGGCCTCGAGAAGGCCACGCTCCAGACCATCGTCGAGGTGCTGCGCAAGACCTACAGCTCGAGCGTCGGCATCGAGTTCCTGCACATCCAAAAGCCCGACCAGAAGGGGTGGCTCCAGGCGCGGATCGAGGGTCTGCGCGGCATCTTCGAGACCAACGACGCCGAAAAACGCGAGGTCCTCGACCAGATGACCCGCGCCGAGGGCTTCGAGAGCTTCCTCCACGTCAAGTATCCCGGGACCAAGCGCTTCGGCCTCGACGGCGGCGAGAGCGCCATCTGCGCGCTGGAGACGGTGATCCGCACGGCGGTGCCGCTCGGCGTCGAGGAAATCGTGCTCGGCATGCCGCATCGCGGCCGGCTCAACGTCCTGGCCAACGTCATGGGCAAGCCCTACGCCGCGATCTTCTCGGAGTTTCAGGGCGGCGCGGTCCGGGACGAGGTGCTGGGGTCCGGCGACGTCAAGTACCATCTCGGCACCTCCACCGACCGCGAGGTCAACGGCCGGCAGGTGCATCTCAGCCTGACCGCCAACCCGTCGCACCTCGAGGCGGTGAACCCGGTGGTCTTCGGCAAGGTCCGGGCCAAGCAGCGCCAGCGTGGCGACCTCGACCGTGCCGGCATCATGGGCGTGCTGTTCCACGGCGACGCGGCGTTCGCCGGGCAGGGGGTGGTGCACGAGGGCTTCGAGATGTCGGAGCTCACGGGCTACCGCACCGGCGGCACCATTCACATCATCGTCAACAACCAGATCGGCTTCACCACCAGCCCGACCTATTCGCGCAGCTCGCCCTACTGCTCCGACGTCGCCCGCGGTGTCCAGGCGCCGATCTTCCACGTCAACGGCGACGACCCGGTGGCGGTCGCCCACGTCGCCCGGCTGGCGACCGAGTTCCGCCAGCGCTTCAAGTGCGACGTCGTCATCGACCTCTGGTGCTACCGCCGCCACGGCCACAACGAGGGCGACGAGCCCAGCTTCACCCAGCCGTTGATGTACCGCCGCATCGCCCAGCACCCGACCTGCCGCCAGCTGTTCGCCGACCGGCTGGTCAAGGAGGGCGTGCTCTCGCGCGATCAGGCCGAGGCGCTGCATCGCGACTTCCAGCAGCGGATGGAGGAGGAGCACCAGGCCTCGGCGAACTACCGCACCAACAAGGCGGACTGGCTGGAAGGGGCCTGGGCCGGGCTCGCCCGCGCGCCGATCGAGTACGTCCGCGGCGAGACCGCGGCCCCGCTCGAGCGGCTCAAGGAGATCGGGCTCAAGATGACGGCGTTGCCCGAGCGTCTGAACGTCCATCGCCGGTTGAGCCGCGTCCTGGGCCAGCGTCGCCAGGCGATCGAGAGCGGCGAGGGCCTCGATTGGGCGACCGCCGAGCATCTCGCCTTCGGCTCGCTTCTGGTCGAGGGCTTTCCGGTGCGTCTCTCCGGCCAGGACGCCGGCCGCGGTACCTTCTCGCAGCGCCACGCCATCGTCGTCGACCAGGAGACCGAGGAGCACTACGTCCCGCTCGCCCACCTGGAGGAGGGGCAGGCCTCGATCGAGGTCGTCAACAGCTTCCTCTCCGAGGCCGGCGTGCTCGGCTTCGAGTACGGCTATTCGCTCGCCGAGCCCCACGGCCTGGTCCTGTGGGAAGCGCAGTTCGGCGACTTCGCCAACGGCGCGCAGGTGTATATCGACCAGTTCATCTCGTCCGGCGAAAGCAAGTGGCTCAGGATGTCCGGGCTGGTGTGCCTGTTGCCCCACGGCTACGAGGGCCAGGGCCCCGAGCACAGCTCGGCGCGGCTCGAGCGCTTTTTGCAGCTCTACGCCGAGCACAACCTGCAGATCGTCTACCCCTCGACGCCGGCGAGCTACTTCCACGCCCTGCGCCGGCAGTTGCACCGCAATTTCCGCAAGCCGCTGATCGTCATGACGCCCAAATCGCTGTTGCGGCTGAAGCGCTGTCAGTCGGCGCTGGCCGATTTCGCCGAGGGTTCGAGCTTTCATCGCGTGCTGTTCGACGCGTTCCCGAGCGAGGCCGACCGCCGGGTGGAGCGGGTGGTGGTCTGCAGCGGCAAGGTCTACTACGACCTGAAGGCGGAGGTCGAAAAGCGCGGCGTCGACGAGCGGGTGGCGTTGCTGCGGCTCGAAGAGCTGGCGCCGTTCCCGGAGACGGCGTTGGCCGAGCAGCTGGCGCGCTATCCGAAATCGGTCGCGGTGGTCTGGTGCCAGGAGGAGCCGCGCAACATGGGGGCGTGGTTCTTCGTCCGGCCGCGGCTCGCCAACATACTGGAGAACCACGGCTTCACCGATCTCGAGCCGGTCTACGCCGGCCGTCCGCCGGCGGCGTCCCCCGCCACCGGCTTCACCGCGCAGCATCACCGCGAGCAGGAGCGTCTGATCGACGAGGCGTTGACGCTCGGCCGGTGACCCTGCCCCTTCGTCCTGCCGTGTCGAGGAACGACAACAGATGAGCGTCGAGATCAAGGTGCCCACCCTGGGCGAATCGGTGACCGAGGCCACGGTCGCCAAGTGGTTCAAAGCCCAGGGCGAGGCGATCGCCGCCGACGAGCCGCTCGTCGAGCTCGAAACGGACAAGGTCACGGTCGAGATCAACGCGCCGGTCAGCGGGACCATCGCCGAGATCACGGTGGGCGAGGGCGACGAGGTCGAGGTCGGCGCGCTTTTGGGCTTCATGGACGAGGGCGACGCGCCCGCGGCGGCGTCGCCGGAGCCGGCCGGCGCGCCGGCCGAGGCTTCCGCGACCGAGATCGG
>CAZCVH010000069.1:0-9639 GCA_964502115.1 uncultured Geminicoccaceae bacterium | reverse complement strand
CGCCGGCAACGGCGTGCGAGTTCGAATCTCGCCCCGGGCACCAGCCCACCCCACACCGGTACGGAAACGGTCGATGACGCGCGGACGTCCGCCACGCCCGGTCGCGATCCGCCTGTTTGCGGCCATCGCTCTCGCCCTGCCGCTCGTGGCCGCCACGTCTGCGCGAGCGCACGGCCCGGAAATCGGCGCGCCGGCCGAGCCCGCCGCCGTCGATCGCACGGTCGAGATCATCATGCGGGACACCCGCTACGAGCCGGCGCGCCTGACCGTGACGGCGGGTGCGACGGTGCGCTTCGAGGTCGTCAACCGGGGTGCGCTGGTCCACGAGTTCAACATCGCCACCCCGGCGATGCACGCCGAGCACCAGGACGAGATGCGGGCGTTGATGCGCGACGGGCAGATGACGGCCACCGCGCTCGACGCCGACGGCGCGCACGACCACCCGAACAGCCTGCTGCTCGCCCCCGGCGAGGGCGGCGAGCTGATCTGGACGTTTCCGGATCACGCCGACGTCCAGCTCGAATTCGCCTGCAACGTGCCCGGCCACTACGAGGCCGGTATGGTCGGCCCCGTCCACCTCCGCGGTTCCTGAGGGCGCCACAGGGCTCGGCGCCCGGCCGCCCTCACCTCCCCGCGAGCTCGTCCGCCCGCCAGGCCTCGAAGCGGCGGCGGCGCAGGTCCTCGGTCGCCGCGTACCAGCCGTAGTCCTTGGCGAGCGCCCGCTCGAGGTGACGCGGTGCCGTCGGCAGATGCGGGCGCATCGGGATGCCGGCGGTGACGTGAAGGCCGACGCGGCGCATGGCGGAGGCGCGGGTCGCGCCGGTGTCGTCGATCAGCGCGGTCACCACGGCCGGTTCCTGCGCCAGCGTGCGGGCGCGGATGGCGGCGCGGGCGGCGTCGAAGAAGAGGGCGAGGCTGGCCAGCTGGGTGAGGACGAGCGAGCCCAGGAGCAGCAAGAGGAGCTGGCCGCGCAGACCGCGCGGGAACGGCAGGCGGGGCATCAGCCGAGCTCGGTGACGTCGACGGCGAAGCTGTAGCCGCCACCCCGGACGGTGGTGATCAACTGCGGTTTGGCCGGATCGCGCTCGATCTTGCGGCGCAGCCGGCTCACCTGGTTGTCGATGGCGCGGTCGAAGACGTGCGCGGCCCGACCGCTGGTGAGGTCCAAGAGCTGATCGCGCGAGAGCACGAAGCGCGGCCGCTCGACGAACACGGTCAACAGGCGGAACTCGGCGGTGGTGAGCGTCACCTCGCGGCCGTCGTCGGCGGTGAGGATGCGGCGGTCGACGTCGAGGGTCCAGCGGTCGAAGCGCAGCCGCCGTCCGGCGAGGCTGCCGCCGGTGCGCTCCGGCCGCTCGATCCGGCGCAGGATGGCGCGCACGCGGGCGAGCAGCTCGCGCGGGTTGAACGGTTTCGTCAGGTAGTCGTCGGCGCCCATCTCGAGCCCGACGATGCGGTCGGTGTCCTCGTCGAGGGCGGTGAGCATCAAGATCGGCAGATCGGTCTCGGCGCGCAGCCGCCGGCAGATGGCGAGGCCGTCCTCGCCGGGCATCATGATGTCGAGCACGACGAGGTCGATCGCCGCCGTCTTCAAGATCGCGTCCATCGCCACGCCGCCGTCGGCGACCGACGCCCTGAGGCCATTCTTCTCGAGATAGCGCTTGAGGGCGTCGCGGATCTCGCGGTGGTCGTCGACGACCAGGATGTGCGGGGTGTCGGTCATGGCGGTCGCCTGCATGCCCCGGTGCGCGCGCCGACGCGAGCCCCGAGCTGTCGCGAGCCGTCGCAGCCACGGCGTTTGCGACGGATCGATACCGTTTCACGGGTCCCTTGGGACACTCCTGCGACGGTCGCGCGGTAGCTATCGGGTCATCGACAACGCCCATACGAGGTGACGTGATGAAGACCCGCACGCTTCTCGCCATCGGCGCCGGTGCTGCCCTTCTGGTCGGGGCGTCCGCCGTCGCGGTCGACGCCTCGGCCCAGGGCCGCGGCGCAGGCATGATCGGTGGCGGCATGACGGGGCCGGGCATGACTGGCGGCAGCCCGGGCATGCGGATGTTCGAGCTGCTGGACACCAATGACGACGGCACCCTCACGGCCGACGAGGTGCGGACCGCGCTCGGCGAGCGGCTCGAGGCGTTCGACGCCGACGGTGACGGCACGCTCGCGCTCCAGGAGTTCCAAGCGCTGCACGCCGAGTTCACCCGCCCGATGATGGTCGACCGCTTCCAGTTCCTCGACGACGACGGCGACGGCGACGGGCGGCTCACACCCGAGGAGATGGGCCAGCCCTTCGCCCGCATGGTGCGGTGGATGGACACCGACGGCGACGGTGCGATCGCGCCGGGTGACCTGCGCGGCCGGCGCGGCGGCGGTACGAAGCATGGCATGCACGGCCAGGGCATGCACGGCCGAGGCATGATGGGCCAGGGCATGCAGGGCCAGCGGATGCCGGGCCACGGCATGCAGGGCCAGGGCATGGGGCAAGGCGGCGGCATGCGCCAGCAGCCGTAAGCCCGCGCCCGGGCAGCGGCGCCGGCGGCGTCACGAGCCGCCGGCACCCTCGCTCCGCCAGGCCTCGAAGCGGCGGCGGCGCAGGTCCTCGGTCGCCGCGTACCAGCCGTAGTCCTTGGCGAGCGCCCGCTCGAGGTGACGCGGTGCCGTCGGCAGATGCGGGCGCATCGGGATGCCGGCGGTGACGTGAAGGCCGACGCGGCGCATGGCGGAGGCGCGGGTCGGGCCGTAGGAGATGCGGTTGGCGATCGCGCCGAGCTGCTCGGCGGCGGTGGCGAAGCGGATGAAGCGCTCGGCCAGCTCGCGGTTCTCGACGCCGGCCGGCATCGCCCAGACGTTCTCGGCCAGAAGCGCGCTGTCCCAGATGACCGAGATCGGCGCGCCGCGGGCGATGCGGGCGTGGAAGAAGCGGCCGTTGTAGCCGCTCGCCATCGCGACCCGGCCCTCCGCCAAGAGCCGCGCGGGCGTCGCCCCGTCGCGCCACCAGACCAGGTCGTCGCGGATGCGGTCGAGCCGGTTGAAGGCGAGCCGGAAGCCGCGCTCGGTGCTCAAGAGCTCGTAGATCTGGCTCCTCGGCACGCCGTAGGCTCGAAGCGCCCAGTCGAACAGGCCCACCGGTGCCTCGCGCAGGGCGCGCTTGCCCGGAAAGCGCTCGACGTCGAAGAAGTCGGCGATCGTCTGCGGCTTCTCGCCCGGAAAGGCGCGGTCGTCGTAGGCGATGACGGTGGCGAAGACGAGCTGGGAGACGAAGCAGTCGCCGATCGCGTCGTCGCGGAAATCGTCGCGCGCCGGCGTGCCGTCGGGAGCCGTGGCCAGGATCGCCGCATCGAAGGGCGCCAGGAGGCCCTCGCGGCAGGCGGCGCGGGCGTCCGAGCGCAGCATGTCGACGACGTCGAAGCGCGGCGGGTCGTTCGCCGCCAGATGCGCGCGCAGCGGCCGGACGCCGCCGTCCCAGCGCACGAGCTCCAGCTCGACGCCGGTCGCTTCCTCGAAGGGGGCGAAGATGGCCGCACGTTGAGCCGCCTCGTAGGCACCGCCCCAGGTGACGACCGTGAGCCTGGGCGGCTCGTCGGCCACGGCGGCGCCCGCGACGAGTGCGGCGGCGAGGGTGACGATCCTAAGCACCGGCGTTCTCCTCGCGCCGCAGGTCGTGCACCGCCTCCATGTAGCCGCCGATGACCGCACCTTCGGGCACGACACCCAAAAGCCGCCCGTCCGAGTCGATCAGCGGCGCCGCCTCGCCGATGAAGTCGCGCAGCCGCGTCATCGCTTCCCACAAGGTCGTGCGCTCGTCGAAGGTGACGCCGTCGGCCCGGGCGAGCTCGCCGAGGCGCGTCGCCGGCGGCTCGTCGAGAACGTCCTGCAGGCGCACCAGCCCGCGATAGCGCCCGTCGCGATCGGTGACCAGCGCTTCGGCGCGGCCGGCGGCCTTGAGCCGGCGCACCAGCGTGTCGACCCGCGCGTCGGCCGCGAGCGCGATGAAGTCGCCGGAGCGGAAGTCCGACACCCGCCGCAGCCCGAGGATCGCCTGGTCGCGGCCGAGCGAGAGGTCGAAACGGCGCCCTTTGAGCTGCACGTCGAACAGCGAGCGGCCGAAGATGCGATAGGCCACCAGGTTGGAGAAGACGACGGCGACCATGGCGGCGATGGTGAGGTCGTAGTTCCTTGTGAGCTCGAAGACGATGAGGATGGTGGTGAGCGGCGCGCCGATGACCGGGCTGGTGACCGCCATCATGCCGCAGATGGCGTAAGCGACGATGCCGGACTGGGCCGCCGGCAGGGCTTCGGCCACGCCCATGCCGAAGAGCGCGCCGAAGAGGATGCCGATCAACAAGGCCGGGCTGAAGACGCCGCCGACGAAGCCGAAGCCGACACAGAGCGCGGTGAGCGCCAGCTTGGCCGCCACCAGCAGCGCCAGCTCGGGCATCGTGAACGCGCCCTCGATGGTGGCGAAGCGCAGCGTCTCCTTGCCGATGCCGAGGACTTCGGGGATCTGGAGCGCGACGAGGCCGAGCACGAGCCCCGCCGCCGCGGGGCGCAGCCAGGGCGGCAGGCCGGTGCGCGGCGCCGTCCGCCCGGCGAGCAGGATCAGCGCCATGAAGCCGGCGGCGAGCGCGGCGCAGACCACTCCCAAGAGCGCGAACAGCAAAAACTCGTGGCCGAAGGCCACGCCCTCGAAGGCGACGCGGAAGAGCGCGGGGCGCTCGAACACGACGTTGGCGACGACGTGGCCGGTGGCGGCCGCGACCGCGACCGGCGCGAACGCCTTGAGCGAGTAGTGCCGCAGGACGACCTCGTGGGCGAAGACGAGGCCGGCGATGGGCGCGTTGAAGGCGGTGGCGATGGCCGAGGCGACGCCGCAGGCGACCGCGATCGCGCGCAGATCCTGCACGTATCGCTCGAGGCGACCGACCGCGGCGCCGATGATCGTGCCCAGATAGACCAGGGGGCCGTACTGCCCCACCGACGCGCCGGCGCCGAGCGAGACCAGCGCCGCCGCGGTCGAGGCGAGCCCGCTCGCGAAGGTCGGCGCCGGCTGGCGGGTCTGGGCGACGAGGATGGCGTCGGGCGGGCCGAGGCCGCGGCGCTCGCGCACCCAGCGCTGAACGATGAGCCCGACGACCAGCCCGCCCAGGGTGGGCACCAGAACCGTGGCGGCATTCAGGAGCCAGGGCCGGCCGTCGTGCTGCACCCGGGCGTAGGCCGAGACCAAGAGCGCCTCGTTCAGCCACAGCACGGCGTCGACGAAGGCGATCGCCGCGAGCGCCGCCACCGCACCCACGCCGAGGCCGACCAGCGAGACCAGCGCGATCCGATAGGCGCTCGCTCCGTCCAGCACGCTCCCACCCCCGGTTACCGGCGCGACAGACAAGCACGGCGGCGCGGGTGGGGGGAAGCGGGAGCACTCACGTCCAGGGATTGACGATTCGGCAGGTGAGACCCTCGAAATGTGCCGCGTTGCGTGTCACCAGGGCCAAGTCGTGAACCTCGGCCGTCGCCGCCATGAAGGCGTCCATGGTCGCGATCGGACGGCCGGCGGCGCTGCGCTCGGCCGTCACACGGCCCCAGCGATGCGCGACGTCCAAGTCGATGCGAAGGATCCGGCCCTCGAGCCGCCGGTGAAGATCGTATGTCAGCCAATGCTCCAAAGTCGAGCGTCCACCGCCCGGCGCCAGCTTTTCGAGGCCGCGCCGGATCTCGGCAAAGCTGACGACGCTCATGAACACACGCTCCTCGTCGAGCTCCGCGAGCCAGGCGACGACGCCCGGATCGGGCCGGGGCTCGACCCACGCCGACACGACATTGGTGTCGAGCAGAAAGCTCACAAATCGAGGTCGCTCGTGTCGGCGGTTCTCGGCTCGATCTCGAGGCCGGAGCCGCGCAGTGGCGAATTCGCGAAGAAGTCCGCGAGCGTGCCCTCACGCGCACAGCGGCGCTCCCATTCCTCGGCGGACACGACGACGGCGGTCGCACGACCGCGTCGCGTGATCGTTTGCGGTTCGTTGCGCGCCTGCTCGACCAATTCGCTGAAATGCGCTTTGGCATCGGCCACGCTCCACCTGGCGTCCGGTACGGCTGGGCTCCTTCGACATACGGTCCCGACGACGGATAGTCAGAAGGGTCATGCTGGCCAAGGCGAACGTCAGCATGCCGCCAAGCCCAAGAGCGCGCGCGCCTCGGCGACCGTCGCGGGGCGCCGGTCGTACTCGGCGCAGAGATCGACGACGCGACGCACCAGCGCGGCGTTGGACGGCGCCAGCGTCGCGCGATCGAGGCGGACGTTGTCCTCGAGGCCGGTGCGGCAGTGGCCGCCGCGCTCGAGCGACCAGCGGTTCAAGGTGAGCTGGTCCCGGCCGATGCCGGCACCCGTCCAGGTGGCGTCGGGCGCCAGGCGCGCCAACGTGTCGACGTAGAAGTCGAAGACGGCGCGATCGACCGGCATCGCGTTCTTCACGCCCATGACGAACTGGACGTGCAAGGGGCCGGCGATGCGACCGTCGCCCGCCATCTCCACCGCCTTGAACAGCATCGAGAGATCGAAGACCTCGATCTCGGGCTTGACGCCGTAGCGCTTCATCTCCGCGGCGAGCCGGTCGACGAGATCCGGGGGGTTGTCGTAGACGCGGGCCGGAAAGTTGCAGGAGCCGGTCGCCAACGACGCCATGTCGGGCGCGAGCGGCAGCATGCCGCCGCGCGCCGCGCCCGAGCCCGACCGGCCGCCGGTCGAGAACTGCACGATCACGCCGGGGCAGTGCCGGCGCAGACCTTCGAGCAGGCGGGCGAACCTCTCGGGATCGGAGGTCGGCCTGCCGTCGTCGTCGCGGACGTGGCAGTGCGCCAGCACCGCACCCGCCTCGAAGGCGTCCTGGGTCGCCTCGATCTGCTCGGCGAGCGTGATCGGCACCGCCGGGTTGTCGGCCTTGGTCGGCACCGAGCCGGTGATCGCCACCGTGACGATGCAAGGGGTGGGCTCGGCGCCGGCGGCGTGATCGGTCATGTCGGTCCTTCGGCCTCCGCGCCGAGGTTTTCTAGCAGGGCGACGCGCGCGTCGAGAAGTCGCCGCCGCCCGTCGGCCTCTCTCAGTCCAAGAGGCGCACCAGCCCCAGCGTCAGCACCGGAAAGGCGAGCAGCAGCCCGACGCGTAGGATCTCGGCGACGACGAAGGGGGCGACGCCCTTGAAGGTCTGGATCAGGGGCACGTCGCGGGCGAGTGCGGCGATGACGAAGACGTTGAGGCCCACCGGCGGGGTGATCAGGCCGAGCTCGACGACGATCAGCGCCAGGATGCCGAACCAGATCTCGAGGTCCTCGGTGGTCATGCCGAAGCCGGCCTCGGCGGCGGAGACGTACGGCCCGCCGTTGATCTCCACCAGGATCGGCCAGAAGAAGGGCACCGCCAACAGGATCATCGACAGCGAGTCCATCAGACAGCCGAGCAGGACGAGCGCGACGAGGAGCAGCACGAGGACGGCCATCGGCGACAGCGCCGTCTGCGCCATCCAGGCCGCCGCCGCCTGGGGCACGCCGCCGCGCGCCATGAAGATCGAGAACAGCTCGGCGCCGAAGAGGATCAGATAGATCATCGCCGTGGTCGCGGCGGTGCGCAGCAGCGCCGCCCGCGCCCGGGCGCGGCCGAGCGCGCCCGTCACCAGCCCGTAGAGCCCCACCAGCGCCACCCCGATCGCGGCGGCCGGCGTCGGCGTGAAGAGGCCGGCGTAGAGGCCGCCGACGACGAGGCCGAAGATGGCGAGCACCGGCAGCACGCCCAGGGTCGCCGCCCGCAGCTCGGCGGCGGGGACCGCGGCGCCGGCGGGGCCGCTCGCGGGAAACAGGCGGACGTAGATCGCCGTGGTCGAAAGAAACAGCGCCAGCGCGAGCAGGCCCGGTACCAGCGCCGCCTTGAACATGGCGACGAGGTCGGCCTCGACGATGACGGCGTAGAGTACGAGCACGACCGACGGCGGGATCAGGATGCCGAGCACCCCGCCGGCGGCGACGGCGCCGGTGGCGAGCGCGCCGGCGTAGCCGAGGCGGCGCAGCTCCGGCAGCGCCACCTGGCCCATGGTGGTCGCGGTGGCGAGCGAGGAGCCGCAGACCGCGCCGAAGCCGGCGCAGGCCGCGATCGCCGCCATCGCCACGCCGCCCCGGAGCCGGCCGAACCAGGCGTTGGCGGCGCGAAAGAGCCGCCGCGACAGCCCGGCCTCGGTCGCCAGATAGCCCATCGCCACGAACATCGGCACCACCGACAGCTCGTAGGTGGCGAACTGGCCGTAGGCGAGCGTCTCGAGCTGGCGCGCGAGCACCGTCCAGCCGTCGAGGGCGACGATGCCGCCGCCGCCCACCACGATCATGGCGTAGGCGATCGGCAGGCGCACGACGATGAGCGCGACCAGACACACCAAGCCGGCGCCGCCGACGACGAGCGGCGACATCGCTCAGCGGCGCCCGTGCCGGCGGACGTCGCGGGCCGCCTCGTGCAGGTTCACCGCCGCCGCGGCGGCCAACAGCGCGAGCGAGGCCAGCATCGGCGGAAACGCGACCCAGTGCGGGATCTCGAGGATCGCCGTGGTCTCCTCGTAGCGCCGGTAGCCCGCCATGCCGGCGCTCATGCGCCAGAACATGAGCCCGGCGAAGGCGAGCGCCGTCGCCGCGGCGCCGCCGGCGAAGACGGCGACCGTGCGCCGCGACGCGCCGCGGGTGAAGATGTCGGCGGTCACGTTCGCGCCGCTGAGCTGGGCGTAGGGCAGAAAGGTGAAGGCGGCGACCGCGGTGCCCATCCGCACCAGCTCGACGTCGCCCGCAAACGGCCTCGCGAACATCGCCTTGCCGACGACCGAGGCGACCGTGACCGCGACGACGGCGAGCAGCACCAGCCCGCCGGCGACCGCCCAGGCGGTGACCACGCGCTCCACGAGCGCGGCACCGCCGCGCCGGCGGCGTGTCGAGCCGGGCGTCATCGCCTCACTCGGCGTGCCGCGCGATCAGCGTGCGCGCGCGCTCGACCAACGCCGCGCCGTCGATGCCGTCGGCCGCCATGTCGGCGATCCAGCGCTCGGCCACCGGCGCCAGCACCTCGCGAAAGCGCTCGGTCTCGTCGGCGCCCAGCTCGACGTGGGCGTTGCCCGCCTCGACGGCGAGCGCGAGCCCGGCGGCGTCGTTGGCCTGCCAGATGTCGCCGACCTCGGCCAACCAGGCGGCGTCCGAGGCGTCGCGGAACGCCGCCCGGATGTCGGCGGGCAGGGCGTCCCAGCGCTCGCCGGTCATCGAGAGCTGGAAGCTGGTGGTGCCGAAGCGCCAGCCCGCGTGCCCCTCGATCTGATAGCGCGTGCGGTCCTGCAGCTGCAGCGGCGGGATGATCTCGAAGGGGATGAGCGCACCGTCGACCACGCCGCGCGCGAGCGCCTGCGGCAGATCCGGCACCGGCATCGCCACCGGATTGGCGCCGAGCGCCTCGATCACCCAGGCGCCGGTGCGGGTCGGAATGCGCAGATCGAGGCCCGCCGCATCCGCCGGGGTGCGGACCTCGCGGTCGACCGTCTGCAGGGCCTGGCCGGCGTGGACGTGCAGGAACATCACCTCGAGGCCGCGGTAGTCCGCGGCGAGGTGGTCGTCGAACATGGC
>CAZCVH010000068.1:0-9723 GCA_964502115.1 uncultured Geminicoccaceae bacterium | reverse complement strand
GCGAGGGCGGCCGCACCGTCGGCGCCGGCGTCGTCGCCGAGATCATCGAGTGACGGAAGCGGCGGGCGAAGAACGGAAGCGGCGAGCGTAGCATGGACACCCAGAACATCCGCATCCGGCTGAAGGCGTTCGACCATCGGGTGCTCGATCAGTCGGTGCGGGAGATCGTGAGCACGGCGAAGCGCACGGGAGCCCGCGTCCGCGGGCCCATCCCGCTGCCGACCCGGCTCGAGCGGTTCACGGTGCTGCGTTCGCCGCACATCGACAAGAAGAGTCGCGAGCAGTTCGAGATCCGCACCCACAAGCGGCTCTTGGACATCGTCGACCCGACACCGCAGACGGTGGACGCGCTGATGAAGCTCGACCTCGCCTCCGGCGTCGACGTCGAGATCAAGGTCTGAGCGGGAAGGAGCAGGCATCATGCGAACCGGACTCTTGGCCCGCAAAATCGGGATGACGCGGATCTTCGGCTCCGACGGCAGCCATGTGCCGGTGACGGTGCTGCAGGTCGAGGACAACGAGGTGGTGGCGACCCGCTCGGTCGCGAGCGACGGCTACACCGCGGTGCAGGTCGGGGCCGGCAAGGCCAAGGCGAAGAACGTCACCAAGCCCATGCGCGGCCATTTCGCCAAGGCGAAGGTCGAGCCCAAACGGGTTCTGCGCGAGTTCCGCGTCGCCGACGACGCGTTGGTCGAGGCGGGCACGAAGCTGTCGGCCGCCCATTTCGTGGCGGGTCAGCGTCTCGACGTGTCGGGCACCAGCCTCGGCAAGGGTTTCGCGGGCGCGATGAAGCGCCACAACTTCAGCGGGACGCGGGCGACGCACGGCGTGTCGGTGTCGCACCGCGCGCACGGCGCCACCGGCCAGTGCCAGGACCCCGGCAAGGTGTTCAAGGGCAAGAAGATGGCCGGCCACATGGGGGCGCGGCGGGTGACCACGCACAACCTCGAACTCGCCGGCGTCGACGCCGAGCGCGGGCTGTTGCTCGTCAAGGGAGCGGTGCCGGGCACCAAGGGCGGCCTCGTTCAGGTCCGCGACGCCGTCAAGAAGGCCCGTCCGGGCGACGCGCCCTATCCGGCCGGCGTGGTCGGAGCCGGCGGCGCCGAGGCCGCGGCGGGCGAGGCCTGAGCGATGGAACTGCCGGTCATCAGCCTGCGCTCCGAGGCGACCTCGACGATCGAGGTCGACGATGCGCTGTTCGACGTGAAACCGCGGCCCGATATCCTCAAACGGATGGTGGTGTACCAGCTCGCCAAGCGGCGGGCGGGCACGCACAAGGTCAAGGGACGCGGCGAGATCGCGCGCACCACGGCCAAGATGTACAAGCAGAAGGGCACCGGGCGGGCCCGCCACGGCTCGTCGCGGGTGGCGCAGTTCCGCGGCGGCGGGCGCGCGTTCGGGCCGCGTCCGCGCGATCACGCGATCGATCTGCCCAAGCGCGTGCGCAAGTTGGCGCTGCGCCACGCCCTGGCGGCGAAGGCGCGCGCCGGCCAGCTCTACGTCCTCGACGACGCGACCCTGGAGCAGCCGAAGACCAAGCCTTTGGCGGCGCGCTTGGCGGCCCTGCCCTTCGAGTCGGCGTTCGTCGTCGCGGGGCACGAGGTCGACGGCAATCTCAAGCTGGCGTCGCGCAACATCCCCAAGCTGGAGGTGGTCCCGAGCGCGGGCGCCAACGTCTACGACATCCTGCGACGCGACGCCCTGGTGATCGCCAAGGAGAGCCTCGAACAGCTGCGGGAGCGTCTGGCATGACCGCCGAGCAGCACTACGACGTCATCCGCAAGCCGGTGATCACCGAGAAGTCGACGCTCCTCGGCGAGCACAACGCCGTGACCTTCAAGGTGCGCCCCGATGCCACCAAGCCGCAGATCAAGGCGGCGGTGGAGGCGCTCTTCCGCGTCAAGGTCAAGGCGGTCAACACGCTGGTGGTGAAGGGCAAGGCCAAGCGGTTCCGCGGGCAGCCCTACAAGCGCGCGGACGAGAAGAAGGCGATCGTGACGCTCGCCGAAGGCCACGCGATCGACGTGACGACGGGTATCTGACCATGGCGCTCAAGACCTACAATCCGACCTCGAACGGCCGGCGCACGCTCGTGACGGTCGAGCGCAAGGGCCTGCACAAGGGCGGGCCGGTGAAGAAGCTGACCGAGGGGCTGTCGAAGAGCGGCGGTCGCAACAACCGTGGGCGGACCACGGTGTGGCAACGCGGTGGCGGGCACAAACGGACCTATCGGCTGGTGGACTTCAAACGCCGCAAGCACGACGTCGCCGGCACGGTCGAGCGGCTGGAATACGATCCCAACCGTACCGCCTTCATCGCTCTGGTGACCTACGCCGACGGCGAGCAGGCCTACATCCTGGCGCCGGCGCGGCTGGCCGTCGGCGATCGCGTGATCGCCGGGCGCCGGGTCGACGTCAAGCCGGGCAACGCGGCGCCGGTCGGCAACATTCCGGTCGGCACGATCGTCCACAACGTCGAACTCAAGCCGGCCAAGGGCGGGCAGATCGCGCGCTCGGCGGGCGCTTACGCCCAGCTCGTCGGCCGTGACGGGTCGTACACCCAGGTGCGGCTGATGTCGGGCGAGATCCGGCGGCTGCACAACGACTGCATGGCGACGATCGGCGCGGTGTCGAACTCGGACCATCAAAACGTCAACGACGGCAAGGCCGGGCGCCGGCGCTGGAGCGGGCGGCGGCCGCACGTTCGCGGTGTCGCGATGAACCCGATCGACCACCCCCACGGCGGCGGCGAAGGCCGGACCTCGGGGGGGCGGCATCCGGTGACCCCGTGGGGCCAGCCGACCAAGGGTCGGCGCACTCGCAAGAACAAGAAGACCAACGTGTTCGTGGCCCGTTCGCGCCACGTCGCGAAGAAGCGGAAGGGCTGAGCATGCCCCGCAGCGTCTGGAAAGGCCCGTTCGTCGACGGCTACCTCTTCGAGAAGGCCGAAGAGGCCCGCGGCTCGGGCAAGAATACGATCATCAAGACCTGGTCGCGGCGCTCGACGATCATGCCGGATTTCGTCGGGCTGACCTTCGCGGTCTACAACGGCAAGAAGTTCCTGCCGGTGTACGTCACCGAGAACATGGTCGGTCACAAGTTGGGGGAGTTCGCCCCGACCCGGACCTATTACGGCCACGGCGCCGACAAGAAGGCGAAGAGGAAGTAGCATGGGCAAGCCGAAGCGCGAGCGGGCGCTCGCCGACAGCGAGGCCCAGGCGGTGGCGACCTTTTTGCGGACGAGCCCGCGCAAGCTGGACGTGGTGGCGGAACTCATCCGCCAGCAGCCGGTCGAGCGGGCGATCAATCAGCTGACCTTCTCGAAGCGGCGGATCGCCCAGGACGTCAAGAAGACGCTGGAGAGCGCGATCGCCAACGCCGAGAACAACCACGGCCTCGACATCGATCAGCTGGTCGTGGCGGAGGCCAGCGTCGGCAAGCGTTTCGTCATGAAGCGGTTCCGTCCCCGCGCGCGCGGTCGCGCCGGTCGGATCAACAAGTTCTTCAGCCGCCTGCGCATCGTCGTGCGCGAGGTCGACACGAGCGCCGAGGAGGCCGCCTGATGGGCCACAAGGTCAACCCCGTCGGCATGCGCCTCGGGATCAACCGGACCTGGGACAGCCGCTGGTTCGGCGGCCACGACTACGCCGGGCTGCTGGCCGAGGACATGAAGCTGCGCTCCTATCTGGAGAAACGGCTGCAGGCGGCCGGCATCTCGCGCATCGTCATCGAGCGGCCGGCGAAGAAGGCCCGGGTGATGATCCACACCGCGCGGCCGGGCGTGGTCATCGGCAAGAAAGGCCAGGACATCGAGGCGCTCAGGCGTCAGCTCTCGAAGATGAGCTCGGCCGGCGACGTTTCGCTCAACATCGTCGAGATCCGTAAGCCGGAACTCGACGCCAAGCTCGTCGCCGAGAACATCGCCCAGCAGCTGCAGCGCCGGGTCACCTTCCGGCGCGCGATGAAGCGCGCGGTGCAGTCGGCGATGCGGCTGGGGGCCGAGGGCATCAAGGTGTTCTGCGGCGGTCGCCTGGGCGGCGCGGAGATCGCGCGCACCGAGTGGTACCGCGAGGGTCGGGTGCCGCTGCACACCCTGCGCGCCAACGTCGACTTCGGCCGCGCGACGGCGTTCACGCCCTACGGCACCTGCGGGATCAAGGTCTGGGTCTTCCGCGGTGAGATCATGGAACACGACCCCATGGCCTTCGACAAGCGCATCACCGAAGGCGCGCCGCAGCGCAGCTGAGGCCGGGTCGAGGAGTTCGAGCGATGTTGCAACCGAAGCGGACGAAGTTCCGCAAAATGCACAAGGGCCGCAACCGCGGCCTCGCCAAGGGTGGTACCGAGCTGAACTTCGGCGCCTACGGTATGAAGGCCACCGGCGCCGGGCGGGTGACGGCACGCCAGATCGAGGCGGCGCGGCGCACCATGACGCGCCATCTCCGGCGCCAGGGCCGGGTCTGGATCCGGATCTTCCCCGACCGCCCGGTGTCGGAGAAGCCGGCCGAGGTCCGCATGGGCAAGGGCAAGGGCTCGGTCGAGTTTTGGGTCGCTTTCGTCAAGCCGGGCCGGGTCATGTTCGAGATCGACGGCGTGCCGGCGGAGTTGGCCGAGGAGGCCATGCGCCGCGCCGGCGCCAAGCTGCCGGTGAGCACGCGCTTCGTGGAGCGGGTGACGGAGGATGTGGCGGCATGAAGGCCGAGGAGTTCCGCGCTAAGACCGACGACGAGCTGACGACGTCGCTGCTCGCCCTCAAGAAGGAGCAGTTCAACCTTCGCTTTCAACAGGCGACGGGCCAGCTCGAGAACAGCGGACGCATCCGTGAGGTCCGGCGCGACATCGCGCGCATCAAGACCGTCGTCAACCAGCGCCGCGCGAAGAAGGAAACGCACTGATGCCCAAGCGTGTGTTGCAGGGTGTGGTGGTCAGCGACAAGGGCGACAAGACCATCGTCGTCAAGGTCGAGCGGCGCTTTCGCCACCCGCTCTACAAGAAATACGTTCGTTCGACGAAGAAATACCACGCCCACGATGCGGACAACGCCTGTAAGTCGGGCGAGACCGTGCGCATCGTGGAGTCGCGGCCGCACTCCAAGACCAAGCGCTGGGAGCTCTTGAGCCGGGACCGCGCGGCGTCGGAGGTCGAGCTATGATCCAGGCGGAGAGCAATCTCGACGTCGCCGACAACTCCGGCGCGCGGCGGGTGCAGTGCATCCGGGTGCTGGGCGGCTCGCGCCGGCGCTGGGCGTCGGTCGGCGACGTCATCGTCGTGGCCGTGAAGGACGCCATCCCGCGCGGCCGGGTGAAGAAGGGCGACGTCCACAAGGCCGTGATCGTCCGCACGGCGAAGGAGATCACGCGCGTCGACGGCAGCGCGATCCGCTTCGACCGCAACGCGGCGGTGCTGATCAACAATGCCGGCGAGCCGATCGGCACTCGCATCTTCGGCCCGGTGACCCGCGAGCTGCGTGCCCGTCGTTTCATGAAGATCGTCTCGCTGGCCCCGGAGGTCATCTGACCATGGTAGCTGCGAACCAGGCGGCGAAGCGTCCGCCGAAGCGCGACATCAAGAAGGGCGACCGCGTCGTCGTGCTGACCGGCCGCGACCGCGGCAAGCGCGGCGAGGTGCTGAAGGTGATGGCGCGCGAGGCGCGCGTCGTCGTTCAAGGCGTCATGATGGTGAAAAAGCACGAAAAGCCGAGCCCGCGTACCGGGGGCGGCGGCATCGTGAGCAAGGAGGCTCCGATCCACATTTCCAACGTGGCGTTGATCGATCCCGAGACCGACCGACCGACGCGGGTTGGCCGGCAGGTGCGCGACGACGGCCGCAAGGTGCGGCTGGCGCGGCGCTCCGGCACCGTCCTGGACGGGTGAACGCGATGGCACGGTTGAAACAGCACTACGACGAAGTCGTCCGGCCCGCCCTGCAGGAGAAGTACAGCTATTCGAACCCGATGATGGTGCCGCGGCTCGACAAGATCGTCATCAACATGGCGGTCGGCAAAGCGGTGCAGGACCGCAAGAAGCTCGACACCGCGTTCGACGAGCTGACGCGGATCTCCGGTCAGAAACCGATGCTGCTGCGGGCTCGCAAGTCGGTGGCGAACTTCAAACTGCGCGAGGGCATGCCGATCGGCTGCAAGGCCACCTTGCGCCGCGAGCGCATGTACGAATTCGTCGATCGGCTGGTGAACGTCGCGATGCCCCGCATCCGTGACTTCCGCGGCGTCAATCCGAAGGCGTTCGACGGTCGCGGCAACTACGCGTTGGGGTTGAAGGAACAGCTCGTGTTTCCGGAGATCAACTACGATCAGGTCGACGAGGTGCGTGGCATGGACATCATTTTCTGCACCACGGCGCGCACGAACGAGGAGGCCCGGGTTTTGCTCGAGGGCTTCCGTCTGCCGTTCGCGCGCTGAGGGCGGGAGGAGAACATGGCGAAAAAGAGCGCCATCGAGGCCGACGCGCGTCGCCGCCGCATGGTGAAGCGCGACGCCGCCAAACGCGCCGAACTGAAGGCGCAGCTCCACGACCCGAACGCCGCGCCGGAAGACCGGTTCGAGGCGTCGCTGCAGCTCGCCAAGATGCCGCGCAACGGCGCCAAGGTGCGGGTGAAGAACCGCTGCGTCGTCAGCGGCCGACCGCGGGCGTACTATCGCCGCTTCGGGATGTCGCGCATCGCGCTGCGTGAACTGGCCTCGGCGGGGAAGGTCCCCGGCGTGGTCAAGTCGAGCTGGTAGGAGACCGCCGATGGCGATGAGCGATCCGCTCGGCGACATGCTGACGCGCATCCGCAACGGACAGATGGCCGGCAAGGGCTCGATCTCGAGCCCCGGCTCCAACCTGCGCCGCAACGTGCTGGCGGTGCTGCAGCGCGAAGGTTACATTCGGGGTTACGATGCCGGTGAGGTCGAGCCCGGCAAAGCGAGCTTGGCGATCGAGCTCAAGTACCACAACGGTCAGCCGGTCATCCGCGAACTCAAGCGCGTCTCCAAGCCCGGTCGGCGGGTCTACGCCGGGGTCAAGGAGTTGCCGCGGGTCTACAACGGTCTCGGCATCGCGATCCTCTCGACCCCGCGCGGCGTGATGTCGGACGCCGAGGCGCGCGAGGCGCATGTCGGCGGCGAAGTTCTCTGCACGGTGTTTTGATCATGTCCCGTATCGGCAAACATCCGATCTCCGTGCCGGGCGGCGTCGAGGTCGCGCTCGACCGCCAGCACGTCAAGGTCGAGGGCAAGCTGGGCGCGCTCGAGGAGACCCTGCCGCCGGAGGTCGAGGTCACGCTCGACGACGGTGTCGTGAAGGTCACCCCGCGCGACCCCGAAGACCAGCGCTCGCGGGCGATGTGGGGGCTGGCGCGGACGCTGGTGGCCAACATGGTCGAGGGCGTGACCCGCGGGTTCGAGCAGAAGCTCGAGATCGCGGGGGTGGGCTACCGGGCCAGCGTCGACGGCAAGATCTTGAACCTCCAGCTCGGCTTCAGTCACGACATCAAGGTCGCGGTGCCGCCGGACCTGGAGGTCAAGGCGGAGACGCCGAACCTGGTCGCGATCAGCGGTGCCAACAAGCGCCGGGTCGGCCAGCTGGCGGCGGAGATCCGCGGCTTCCGCCCGCCCGAGCCCTACAAGGGCAAGGGTGTGCGCTATGCCGGCGAGCACATCTTGCGCAAGGAAGGCAAGAAGAAGTAATGATCACGGCGAGCCAACGGTTCACGCGGCGCCGGCGACGGACCCGCTACGCGCTCAGGCAGAGGGGGGGCGGACGGCCGCGGCTTTCGGTGTTCCGCTCCAACCGCTACATCTACGCCCAGGTGATCGACGATACCGCGGGACGGACGGTGGCGGCGGCGTCGTCGCTGGAGCCCGCGGTGAAGACGGAACTGACCTCCTCCGCCGACAAGGCGGCCGCCGAGCGCGTCGGCGCGCTCTTGGCCGAGCGGGCCCGTTCCGCCGGCGTCGGTGCCGTGGTGTTCGACCGCGGCGGTTACATGTACCACGGTCGCGTCCGCGCGCTCGCCGAGGGCGCGCGCGCAGGCGGCCTCGAATTCTGAGGATCGAGAGCGGATGGCACGAGGACGTTCCGACGACCGGGGTGATCGCGGGGACGAGCTCGTCGACCGCCTGGTCGCGATCAATCGCGTCGCCAAGGTGGTGAAGGGCGGGCGGCGCTTCGGCTTTTCGGCGCTCGTCGTCGTCGGCGACGGCAAGGGCCGGGTCGGCTACGGCACCGGCAAGGCGCGCGAGGTGCCCGAGGCCGTGCGCAAGGCGACCGATCAGGCCAAGCGCACGATGATCCGGGTGCCGCTGATGCAGGGCCGTACGCTGCACCACGACATCGAAGGCCATTTCGGCGCCGGGCGGGTGCTTCTGCGCAGCGCGCCGGCGGGTACCGGGGTGATCGCGGGCGGGCCGATGCGCGCCGTGCTGGAATCGCTCGGCGTCCAGGACGTGGTGGCGAAGTCGAACGGTACCCAGAACCCGCACAACATGATCGAGGCGACCTTCGAGGCCCTGCGCGCGGTGCATTCGCCCAAGTCGGTGGCGGCCAAGCGCGGCAAGAAGGTGGCGGACATCACGCGCCGGCGCGAGACCACCGCGCCGGCGGAAGCGGCGGCGGGCTGAGGCCATGGTGGAGCCGCGCTACCTCAAGGTCACCCAGACCAGAAGCGGCGCCGGGCGCAGCAAGCGCCAGCAGGCGACGCTCGTCGGGCTCGGTCTCGACAAGATGCACCGGGCGCGGGTGTGGCGGGACACCCCGGAGGTGCGGGGTCGGATCGCCAGGGTTCACCATCTCGTCTCGGTCGTCGCCGTCGACGGCCCGGAAGGCTAGGACATGCGCCTCAACGAGCTCCGCGACAACGCCGGTGCGCGCCAACGGCGCCAGCGGGTCGGCCGCGGCATCGGCTCGGGTCGCGGCAAGAACAGCGGCACCGGCCACAAGGGTCAGAAATCGCGCTCCGGCGGGGCGTCGCGGACCTTCGAGGGCGGCCAGATGCCGATCTACCGCCGCCTGCCCAAGCGCGGCTTCAAGAACGCGTTGTTCCGCACGCGCTACCAGCTGGTGAACCTCGACCGGCTGCAGGACGCCGTCGACAAGGGTAAGCTCGCCGCCGGCACGGTGCTCGACGGCGTGGCCTTGGCCGCGGCCGGGATCGTGCGCGAGGCGGACGAACCGGTGAAGCTGCTCGGGCGCGGCGCGCTCGAGACGGCGCTCACCCTCGACGTCGCCAAGGCGTCGCCGACGGCCGTCGCCGCGGTCGAGGCGGCGGGCGGCAAGGTGACGGTGCGCGAGGCGGCGGGCGAGGCGGCGTCGGCGTGAGGCGGGCGACGGGTCGGGCGCGGGAGCGGAGCACGCGATGGCAGTAGCCGACCAGCTCGCCGCCAACGTCAACTGGCGGGCGTTCGCGCGCGCGACCGAGCTCAAGCAGCGCATCCTGTTCGCGCTCGGCGCGCTCGTCGTCTACCGGCTGGGCACCTTCATCCCGCTGCCGGGCATCGACGGCGAGGCGATGGCGGCCATCTTCCAGCAGCAGGCCGGCGGCATCATGGGCATGTTCAACATGTTCGCCGGCGGCGCGCTGGAGCGGATGTCGATCTTCGCGCTCGGCATCCTGCCCTACATCTCCGCCGCCATCATCATGCAGCTGATGACCGCGGTCTCGCCGACGCTCGAGCAGCTCAAAAAGGAGGGCGAGACCGGCCGGCGCACGATCAACCAGTACACCC